>JALUVJ010000140.1 GCA_027020665.1 Nitrospira sp. | reverse complement strand
GATTTAGCCGGACAAAATAGCGGATCGCCGAAAGAAAGGCCTCCCCATAGAGCGCTGCTCGTTTTGGTCCAAATCCGGGGATGGCCTCGAGTTCGCGGCGGGAAAGGGGCAGCCGGCGCGCCATTTCTTCCAGAGCCTTGTTCGTACATACGGCAAAAGGCGGCTGATTTCCGGCTAACCGGCGCCGAATCCGCCGCAGACGTTCGTAAAGCTCGAAACTAAAATCCAATGTCCCCTCCTCCATTTTAGGTTATTGTTCAATGAATGGCGCAGCGCCTTGGGGCAGCAGCGTTGCAAGATGGCAAGCAAAGAAGCCGCCAACCCGGCACTCACAGTGGTCATGAACCGGCCTGGTAGGCTTGAGTGGACCGTTTCTTGCTGCTTGAAGCGAAACGCCTGCAGGCAAAACGGATGTGACAGCAATGGCGGGAGGTGAGAAGAAAACATTTAATTCCCCGCAAATAAAATTAATGTAGCTACTTTAAAAATAAATAAACTTGACACACGTTGAATAGGATTGTAAATTGAAGTCCTTTTCAGGACGTACCGGAGATAGGATAAGGGCGGCAAAAGAATATCGGATTTTTTGATAAAAAATGCAAGAGGGCCGAACATGGATGAAGTCGCGCTGTCTAAACAAGAAACGCGCAAAGACCTGGAGAGTCAAATTGCGCGTTTAAACAAGATCGGTATAGCCCTTTCCAGTGAGCACAATTTAAACCGTCTACTCGAAATGATTGTGCGTGAAGCCAGGGGGTTTACCAACGCGGATGGCGGGAGTTTGTACATCCGGGAAGGTGAGAAACTGAATTTTATTGTGGCACAGACCGAGTCTCTGGAACGTCGCAACGGCAAAAAAATTGAATTTAAATCGTTTTACTTACCCCTGACGAAAGAAAGTATCGGCGGCTATGTGGCCATTACGGGGAAGGTCCTGAACATTGAAGACGCCTATTTAATCCCTCCCACAGTTGAGTACCGCCTGAACAAAGATTTTGACCTTCATATGGGATACCGCACCAAGTCCATGCTGGTGGTACCCATGCGTGATCACAAAGACGAGATTATCGGGGTCTTGCAGCTTATAAACAGCATGGACGAGCAGGGCAATGTGGTTCCGTTTAAAAAGGAATACGAGTCGCTGATTCTCTCTCTGGCCAGCCAGGCGGCCGTGGCCATTCAAAACGCACGCCTGATCGACGAAATCCGAAATCTGTTCCGTTCGCTGGTGCGCTATTCGGCCAAAGCCATCGACGCCCGAAGCCCGCACACAGCAGGCCACTCCGGCCGGGTGGCGAAATACTCGGTTCGCATTATGGAGGCCATCAACGAAGAGAAAGAAGGTCGGTTTGCCGATATCCACTTCACCCCTCAAGAAATTGAAGAGATGCGGATGGCCGGCTGGCTGCATGATATCGGGAAAATCGGCGTGCGGGAGTCGGTGCTGGAAAAAGAGAATAAGCTGACTCAGGCCGAGATGCAGGTCATCATCAACCGGTTTGAAACCATTGGCCTGACAGAACGGGTCCGCTTTGAGCAGAAAAAAGCCGAGCTGCTGCGGGCCGGCAAACTGACGCCCCAGCTCGAGCGAGAACTGGATCAGCAATTCGAGCGCATTCAAAAACAGCTCCGGGAGGATCTGGAATTTCTCAAACGTGTAAATATACCCGGCTTCCTGAATGAAAACGACCGCGAACGGCTGAAACGCATCGCCGAAAAGACGTATGA
>JALUVJ010000139.1 GCA_027020665.1 Nitrospira sp. | reverse complement strand
GGGCACCCCCATCCATAGCGCTTCATGTGTCGTTGTGCCGCCGGTTAAGGGAAAGGTATCCAATGCAATGTCCATTGCGTTGTAGTAGCGCAAATGAAAACTGCTGGGGTGCCGTTCAAAAACAATGTCCACCCGGGCATCTTCGATCCCGTGCCGATTAAATTCATCCAGAATGTTCCGTTGCATTTGATCAAAACCGTATTTTGGATGATTCAGCATGATCCTGGAATCAGGCAATTCCCTCATGATTTCACTCCAAACACGCACAACATCCGGACCGAGTTTGTAAGGATTCACCAGACTGCCAAAGGTAATATGGCCGTGCGCCTTAAAGGGCGGACCGGTCATTTTCCGATCGTTTAAACGCTCAAAGGTCGCAAAGCATTCCGGTAGGCGGAGTTGCTTTTCGGCAAAATACTGCGCATTTTCCGGGCCATCCAGGTAAGGGTCGGAAATGAAATAATCGACAGTGCTTAAACCAGAGGTATAAGGATAACCCAGATACATAATTTGAACCGGTGCGGCACGATAGGCCATGACCTCCATCCGGCTGTCCTTTGTGTATCCGGCGATGTTCACCAAAAGATGAATGCCATCTTCGTGAATTTTTTGGGCGATTTCGTGATTCGACATCTCACCCACATCCAAGAAAACGTCCGCCGCCTCTCGGTATTGTTTTGTAATGTTATCCTCGATTTCGGTGCTTGAATAGCAGTAAAGCTCAAAACGATCTCGATCGTGGAAGTTGAAAAGCCCTCGGACAAAGGTATTGATGACGTGTGCGCGAAAATCACCGGAAAGATACCCGATCTTTAATTTTGAACGATTTTCGAATGCCTTTTCATGGGAAACATAGGGCGCCCGCATCCGTTTGGACTCCAGCATGCGACCCGTAATACGATGAATTTCCAGTAAATCTGCGTAAGAGAGCCCCTTCACCGCTAAAAAATCGAGATTGGACATCTCCAATGCGGCATAATCCGCTATGCCCTGCAACGCAAGCGCCACGGCCTTAGGTGCCGTTTTTTCGGAAACCGCCCAAAAACAATTGCGGCGCGCAACTGAAAAAACCGGGAAACAGGCGCGGCCCAAATCGGGTAATGCCGCAACTTCTTTGACCATAGACATCAATGCAAGCCGGTCACCCTGACCGTAACGCGCCAATATAAAATTTCTCAGAATGTCGGTATTACCCGGATCTTGAGCGAGTCCCTGTTTGAAATAAGAGATCGCACCGTCGTAGTCCTTCTTTCGATAACAGATATTGCCGAGATGGGTTAAAAAGACGGCATTTTCCTTCGCACCCGGATTAACTTCCAGGGCCTTTTTATAGTAGTGCTCGCTCTGCTCATACTGACCGTAGTCGGAATAAATATTCCCAAGATTCATAAGCGCCCGAAAATGACCCGGGTTGCCGGCGACAACCTTCTCAAAAAGTGCTCGGGCCGCCTCCAGGTCTTTGTGATACTCGCGATAAACAATACCTAAATTATTCATCGCCGAAATATGATTCGGATTCGCAGCCAGCACTTTCCGTAACAAGGGTTCGCAGGCTTTGTACTTTTTTTCCAATAACATCAGCCCGCTCAGCAAAAACATTGCCTCCTGATGCGCCGGATTTTTTTTCAAAATGCTGTTGCAAATGCGCTCGGCTTCTTTTGTCCTGCCCGCATGGGCATGGGCCTCGGCTTTTTTTAAAAGTTTTTTTTCGGCCATCTTTCCCCCTTAGGGTGAAACCGCTTCGGTCATGGGCCTCAAGTTTTTCGAAACAGGGATAAAATCGTATTTTTTATGCCATGCGTCGAAATAGAGTGATTCCATCTGCCGGGTAAAACGCAGCGGATCACACAAAATTGAAGTTTTTAATGCTTCGGGAACTTCATCGAGAAGGGCCTTAATGCCTTCGGGTCTCAGTGCCAGCGCGACGGTTTTTTCGATGTACTCCCTCTTGGAAAAGGCAAGCAAATCCTGCAAATCAAGTCCGACATTTTTTAAAATAGAATAAGAAAGCCGTTCGTGACTGACCTTGCCGACAAGCGTCACTACAGGCTTTCCCATTTGAAGCGCATCAATCGTCGTCGTGCCGCCCGTCGCTGGAAATGTATCCAAAACAATATCAATCTCATTGTAATATTGAAGAAAATTCCCAGAAGGATGTGCGTGCCAAGCAAAAGAAATCCGCCCGAAATCAATACCACACGCTTTGAAAACCTTTAAAATATTCGAGCGCGTGACTTCGGCATCGTATTCCGGGTGATTCAGTCTCAGTTTTGATTCGGGAAGCCGCCGGAGAATCTCACTCCAAACGGAAACAACTTCAGGGTTCAGCTTGCAGGGATTCACCAAGGCGCCAAAAGTCACCCATTGATTGTGAGCCAAGGGGATTTCTTTAGAAATACCACCCCTTTCAGGCGGCGTGAAAGAGACAAAAGACGCGGGCAGTCTGATCTGTTTTTCGGTGAAATACTTCGCGTTTTCGGGGCCGTCCAAATAGGGATCGCTGATAAAATAGTCCACGGTTTCAAGCCCGGAAGTATAAGGATAGCCCAAGTACATCAACTGCACCGGTGCCGGCCGATAACTCAAAACAGGCAATCGCCCCCCTTCTGTAAAACCCGCCAAATCAATTAAAAAATGAATCCCGTCCGCTTTGATTTTTTCAGCCGCTTGAAGATCATTCATTTCTCGAATATCAATAAAATGATCTGCCTGTGTCCGATACCGGGCGGTCACCTCATCTTCAACACCTGTATTCGAATAACAAAACACTTCAAATTGTTCCCGGTCATGATGGCGTATCAGCCCGCGAACAAAGTGATCCACAACATGCCTTCTAAAATCGGGAGACAAATAGCCGATACGTAAGCGTTGAACGGGAGACAACGGCCGATCTTGAAACGGAGGGGCGCTGCGAAGCGCCTCAACAGACATCCCGCTTTTCTGCAAAACCCCAAACAAGCTTTCATGTGTTAATTCGGCACAGCTCAAAAGCGACAAATTGATATGCTCGAAATCCCTTGAGGCGATTTTCCCTTCCGCAATATTCCGAAGCAATGTAGGCAAAATTGCGGCCGTTTCTTTCCAGAAACAACATTGATTCAGGAGATTGAATGCCGGAAAAAGGGCCCGACCCGCGTGCGCCGTTCTGACGATTTGAAGCGCCAAAGGAATCGCCTTCGCTTTAAGCTTCAACGCAGCGTAAGACAGCATGAGATTTGAACACACTTCCACATCGCCCGGAACACGCTTTGCGGCTTTTTCAAAAAAGCCCAGTGCCTCTTGATATTTTTTCCGGTCCATACAAATCGCGCCAAGATTATTCAAGGCCGACACATTTTTTTGATCTTGCGATAAAACCTTTTGAAAACACTCGTAAGCCTCGGACAAACGCCTTAAAGCAAGATAACAATTCCCCAGATTGATCAAGGCATTGAGATGCTCCGGATTGATCTCGACTAAGCGCCCTAAAGGCAGAAGCCCCGCGCTGTATGCCCCGGCCATAAGGGACACGGTTCCCAGGAGATAAAGCGCATCATCCTCATCCGGATTTTCGACAAGACGGCGCTGACAAATCATTTTTGCCGCGTCATATTCCCCGGCTTGAACAAGCCGATCAATTTCATCAATCCAAGGTTTCATTTTCATCTGAGCAAGCACAGACATCCCCCATTTCCCAGTTAATTAGACCGGATCAATGCAATTGCCTTGCCAAATTGAGCGGAAGATGAATTACGCAAGGTTTTAAGAAAGAATTCAGGAAACAGAGAAGATAAAGACGCTTTCTCCCAAAATACAGGGCTTTTCCGAATGAAAGAGAAGTCAAAAGCGAGCGATTCTGAAACCCGTCGTCAAAAACTTGACAGGCAATTTAAAGGGGGGCATTTTTTTGAAGCACATGCTTCACAAGCGCTATCACGCGGTCTTGCTCACAGGCCGTCATAGAAGGATAAAGCGGCAGCAAAATACAGTGATCCTGCGCCGCTTCAGATTCAAGTAAAGACCCGCACACCTGAATGTCTTCTTGGCAGGCCGCTTCGCGATGCGCACACATAATCCCCCGACGGGATGCGATGCCTGAATCCAGCATTGCTTGCATCAGCCCTTTCTGATCACAGTCATCCGGCAAACGCACACAATAACTTTGCCAGTTGGTCTTTGCCCAAGCCGGCGTTTCGGGCAAAGACAAACCCAAAACGTCTCCCAAACCCTTTTGATAACGATCTGCAAGATATCGGCGTCGGCCGATCAGTTCGGGCAGACGTTTGAGTTGCTCCCGCCCGATCGCCGCCTGGATGTCTGTCATGCGATAATTAAAGCCTAATTCGGGATAAGACTCAAAAATGACTTCCGGTGTCCGGTGACGCTGCGTATCGGATATGCTCATGCCGTTTTGGCGCCACAAGCGAAATTTTTTATCATAGTCCGGGTGCGCCGTCGTCAACATCCCGCCCTCCCCCGTCGTAATGATTTTACGCGGATGAAAGGAGAAGCACGCAACATCACCCTGCGGTTTCCCAATCTTCTGCCAATGCCCGTCCACTTTGATTTCACTCCCGAGTGCGCACGCCGCATCTTCCACAAGGGGCAAGGCGTAGCGACCGGCAATCTTCAAAACGGCGGCCAGATCACAGGGCATGCCCATCTGATGGACACAAAGAATGGCCCGAGTGCGGGACGTAGTCGCAGCTTCGATGAAGGCGGGGTCGATATTGTAGGTGCCCGGCTGAATATCGACAAAAACGGGTTTCGCACCGCAATGACGAATACTGTTCGAAGTCGCGATAAAAGAATGACTGACCGTAATCACTTCATCCCCCGGCCTCACCCCGACGGCCCGAAGTGCCAAGTGCAAAGCCGCTGTAGCACTTGAAACGGCACAAGCATGCTTCGCGCCGACCGCCGCCGCGAAATCCCTTTCAAAGGCCGCAACTTCCGGCCCTTGGCTCACCCAAGCCGAGAGAATTGCGCGGCGGGCCGCCTCAGCCTCTCTTTCATCCATGTAGGGCTTTGCGATGGGGATGAACGCGTTGGAATCAAACATGGACATGCACCTGCTGATTTTTCCAATTACATACAATTTCCGATTCAAGCAACTTTTCCGCCGTACACGCCTTGTCCGCATACCAATCCATCAATCGCACGAGTCCGTGCTCAAAGCTGACTTCGGGCTTAAAATGCAATAAACGCCGCGCCTTTTGTGTCGCAGCACAAAGCCGCAACACATCCCCGGGACGGCCTGCTTGATAGTTGATCGCGGCATCCGGCCGTGCAATCGTCCTTGTAATTTCCCGGGCCAGCGCATTGAGGCTGATTTCTTTTCCACTGCCGAGATTGATCGTTTCTCCGAGCACATGCGCTGCGAATCCCGCAGAAAGAATACCGCGTGCCGTGTCCGCCACATAGGTAAAATCCCGGGTCTGCCGACCGTCTCCAAAAATCACCATCGGCTGCCCAGCCAAGCCGCGCAGTAAAAACTTGGGAATCACTTCACCGCTGTCCCCTTCATGATGGCAACGCGGCCCGTAACTATTAAAAGGACGAACAACGACCATAGGGAATGCGTAGCTTTGATAAAAAGCACGCGCATAACACTCCCCCGCAAGCTTCGATGCACCGTAGACCGTCATAGGAAATGTCGGATGATCTTCGGCAATGGGCACCCTTTGCGCCGTGCCGTAGACCTCGGAACTCGACACATAGACAAAGCGCTTCACCCCTGCGGCCCTCGCCGAGGATAATAAGGTTAAGGTTCCGCTCGCATTGACCGCGTGATTTTCATGCGGGGAATGCAGCGAATGACGCACCCCCAGACAGGCCAAGTGAAAAACCCGGTCGACCCCCTGCATGCACTGCTCCATGAGTCCGGCATCCCGGATGTCGGCTTGAACAAATTCCACCCGATCACTCAAAACAGACGCGATGTTTTCCCGACGGCCGTTCACAAGGTTATCAACGGCGATCACTTCGGCACCGCTCAACGAAAGCTGATGAACCAATTCGGAACCGATGAATCCGGCCCCGCCGGTGACCAAGATGCGCTCTTTTGTATCCAATTCCTTTATCCTTTTTTGAAATATTTGTTGTGAAATCCCTGATCAAAGACGGCATAAGGAACAAGGTAGTGTTGCGCATAGGCGTCTTTGATCGTCTGCAAACCCAAGCGCGCAATCCGCTCGGGTTTACACAGAAGCTTCGTTACGAAATAATAGGCCTTCTCAAGACTCCCCCACTGTTTTTTATAGCTGTACACACCACTGTCTCGACCGGGAGAAGATTGCCAATTGTAAATCTTCACACCCCGGTCTTTCGCCCACGCAATAGACAGATCGGTATTCATGAAATTCGGGCTGGTTTTGCACGATCCGGCATCAGCACTCAACATGAAGACATCCATGATATTGCGATGATAGATATACCAAGCGCCTGAAACAATCCGATTTCCCGCATAAATGAGCATCAATCTTGCCTTCTGCCGGGGTTGTAGCACCTCAAAAAAATTTTTGAAGATTTGCGGGTTTAAGGGTTCAATGCCCAGCGCCCTGTGGCGTTCTTCATGTAGCGAAAACCAGGACTCCAGCTCCTGCGCCGTTTCGCAAAACCTCATGCGATACCCCGCCTTCCGCACTTTGTTGACATTATTGCGATGCCCGTGTGAACGGCTTTCTTTTTTATCCAGCAGAATGACCTGGCTATAGTTTTCTAAAACATAAGTGGGAGACAAGTGGCGTTTATAAAAAACCAAATCATCGGTCAAGGGATTGGAAATCAAGGTCATCGCAATACACCGGCGGCGGCGCGCAATTTCAAGCGCCGCGCCAATCAAGGTACGATAGACCGCATCCGTATGTTTCGGGCTCAGCCCGTCTTTAAAAAAGACGCCTCCCATCGGGCCGGGCTGCGGCACCGATGTGAGCAGATTCCCAAGCGGGTGTTCATACAAATAGAGCGGCAATCCGGCAACATCCCGCCCCGCATCGTGACACAGTAAAAAAATACCTTCGTCCGGGCCGAGCGCCCCGATCACCTCGGCCCAATCGCTCGATTGCTGGATAAAGGCATTCGGAGCGGCTTCGAACAAGTCATCGTAACGCTTCCGGAGCACCCGGTTGCACAGATTAAATGCGGAGGCCTGCACAGGCAAGCTCCTCCCCATCATTCGACCGGATGTCTTTTGCAAAAGCCTGCACCGCATCAACGACCGATGCGATCTGGGCATCGTGCAATTCGGGATAGAGCGGTAACGACAAGGTCATCTGTGCATAAGATTCCGCCTCGGGAAAATCACCGACCTTGTATCCGAGATCTCGAAAACCTTCCTGTAGATGCACAGGGACGGGATAGTGTATTCCCGTCTGAATCCCCAAATTCGACAGGGAGGACTGCAAGGCATCCCGCTGCGCGATACGGAGGGCGTAGACATGAAAAACATGCGTCCTGCCCTTCATTTCTATCGGCCCGCCGACGCCCGCATCTGCAAATCGCTCCGAATAGACCCGCGCATGGCGGCGGCGCTTTTCCGTCCATTCTTCCAAATATTTGAGTTTGACGCGCAATACGGCGGCCTGAATTTCAGCCATGCGATAGTTGTAACCGAGCAAGACATGGTGATATTTTCGTTCCTGACCGCAGTCCCGTAACATCCGGATTTTACGGGCATATTCTGCGCGGTTTGTAACAAGCATGCCCCCCTCGCCATAGGCGCCGAGATTCTTTCCGGGATAAAAACTAAAACAAGCAATATCGCCCAAACACCCCACCCGCCGGCCCGTACAGGTCGCGCCGTGCGCTTGCGCCGCATCTTCAATCACAACAAGCTGATGAGACCGAGAAATCTTGAGGATGGCATCCATGTCGGCCGCTTGACCGTGAAGATGCACGGGTAAGACGGCTTTCGTCCGTCGTGTGATCGCGGCTTCGATTTGTGCGGGATTCAGGGTAAGGCTATGGGGATCCACATCCACAAAAACAGGACGCGCACCCGTGTAACAGATGGCCGATGCGGTCGCAACAAAGGTCAGCGGCGTGGTAATCACCTCATCTCCCGCACCGATACCGGCGGCAAGCAAGGCCAGATGCAATGCGCTTGTTCCGGAATTGACCGC
>JALUVJ010000138.1 GCA_027020665.1 Nitrospira sp. | reverse complement strand
GGTAACGCTGTCCACCCGACCATAGTCAGCAGCAAGTGCGCGAATAAATTCCAGACAAAGTTCGGAACCGGCCAGGTCGGCACCATCGACGCCGCCGACAATCAAAATGGCAGGCCTGGCATTGTCATCGCCCCGGCACACAGTGACCTGCCAGATATTTTTGCCGCCTATCGTCTTTCCCTTCGATTGCAATTTGATGAGATCAGGAAAATCCTTTGACAGCGTTTTTAGCTCGCGAGTCAGATCGCGGTAATCGTGGTACTGCAAGGACTTTTCGGTTGCCAATAACAATTGAGAAATGATTAAAAGGAAGAAAAAAGGATAAAACGATTTGCTCATCAGAGTGTCCTTCCGCAATGTTTAAAACTCAAACAGGTGAAGCGCTGCATCGAACCTATTCGTTCGATTAGTTATAGCGTACGGTTTGTTTATGAGTTTGTTTCGGCAACGATGAGCAAGCAGTGCAGGGTCATTGCTCGTCCATCTTTAATGCTTATTCGCCGAAACGCACGACCTGCGCCACCCGAAAAACGTCATCCGGCGGATCGTTGCGCCAAATCAGGGCAACACCATCGACCGTGAAGTGAATGGGCTGCCATTCTTCCTGCAGGCGAGCGAGGAGTTTCTGTAACCGATCTCGGCCCTTCACCTGCCCGACGCTGAGGTGCGGGCTAAAGCCGTTCTTGAATTTCCCGGTGTCATCGCATTCGGGAACCGCCTTCCACAACCGCGCCTGCAGTTCGGACAGAAGATGGGATGGTTCCGGCCGCAGCCATATTGTGAAGGTGTCGGCGCGGTGGTGAAAATAATCGAACTTTTCCAGACTCACATCAATGGGTCGAAACTCCTGTACTGCATCCGCCAGGCGATCGGCAAAACGGCTGAACTCGCGTTCCGGCTTGAATGGATAAAGCAAAGTGATATGGGGCATCCACCGGCGATAGGCGCGGTCGTGGCCGGCGCGGATTTTCTGAATCGGTTCCCAGACCTGTTCGGGCGGGATGATGACGACTGCGGTTTTATATGTTTTGTCCACTCCCTGATCCGGATGTAAAAATGCGCGATCTACCGATTATAATAGTAAAGCCCTGACAAGAGGGCTTTTACATTATGATTTGACTTCTTTTTTCGTGCCTTGTTTTTTCTTCCTCGGACGATATTTGCCAAAACTCCCTCGCCAGATTTTTCCCCGCCGCGTTCTTTTGTCTCCTTTTCCCATGAATCCTCCTTTCGTTAGAAATTATTTTTACTACCGTTTTTCTGGCATCCATTGTACATCAAATATGCAAGATTAAAAATAGCGATTCTCTGCTTTTTAGACAACCAATTTTTTCAGGCTTGACCGGAGAGAGGCAATGATTAGTCTTTATACATCCTCACTAATCAGATAGTATTGTCTCTTTAACAAAATTTTTCTGAGCCAATTGAGTAATCGTTTTTTATTTTTCTTTAGCTTTAAAGCTTTTGGGTTATTTCGCTACCCGACACTTTTTGAAAAAGACTTGAACATATCACCCCGCAAGCTGGGTTCGTAGCCGATTTCAACCCCGTAAGGGGTGGCATGCTTATAGAAAGGAACGCAAACAGTAATTTCAACCCCATAGGGGTGGCATAAAATTGCTACGCTAAAAAAAGTATCAGGTAGCAAGTTGGGTTATGCAAGTGTCTCATCTCATAACAGAACATTCAATTTTCCCTTTTCGATGGTCTGTATCCTTAATCAGAATCCGCC
>JALUVJ010000137.1 GCA_027020665.1 Nitrospira sp. | reverse complement strand
GACTGAGCCTTCTCAGCGCATCCCAAAGTAAAACCCCGGGAACTTAAATGCTCACAATGAGATCTGCCCTCAGGCCCCCGCACCAAAATAAAATGACCAAACTTTAGAATTTATATAGCTTTTTAGCATTTACGCCGCATTGACAAGAGAGCTTGTCATGGTATAGTAAGAATACTTTTTCGATATTATTTTTGGAATTTTCCGGCGAAGCGACTGCGGTAGTCTCAATGATAAGCATCCTGATTATTGTGTTTTTCCCCTTTGCAGCATCCCTTTTGCTGCTCTTTTTTTCTCCCTGGCTTCAAAAAATTAATTTTGGGACGAAGTTGGGTTGGACGATCTCCGTCGTGCCCTTTACCTGTGTTTCCCTGATTCTTTCATTATTGCCCGGTGTTCACGCGCAAGGGGCTTCCACCTTTCACATTCCTTGGGTGCCCCGTTACGGGATCGCATTGTCTTTTCTGGTTGATGGCCTGAGCATCTTTTTCGGCATCCTCATTTCGGGAATCGGGCTCTTGGTTGTCATTTATTCCATCTGGTACCTCTCCGAAAAGGAAGACCGCCTTAAGTTTTATCTCTATCTCATGATGTTCATGGGGGCAATGCTCGGCGTGGTTTTTTCAAATAATTTGTTTGGCATGTTTACCTTTTGGGAATTAACCAGCGTCAGTTCCTTTTTGCTGATTGGGTTTTGGTATCACAAAGGCGCTTCACGTTACGGGGCGACCAAGGCGCTTGTGATTACCGGCGTGGGCGGCATTTCAATGTTGGCGGGATTTATCCTGCTTTATACCATCACCGGGACTTTTGATATCTCTGAAATTCTGGGCATGGGCGATGTAATTCGTGCCAGCGACTTTTACGTGACTGCGCTGATTTTGATCTTTTTGGGCTGTGCAACAAAGTCGGCCCAGTTTCCTTTCCATGTTTGGTTGCCTAATGCGATGGAAGCACCGACACCTGTCAGTGCTTATCTGCACTCGGCGACGATGGTGAAGGCGGGCATTTTTTTGGTGGCGCGGCTTTCGCCTGCTTTTTCGGGCACGGCTTTTTGGACAGGACTTGTGGCCGGTGCGGGTTTGACCACGATGGTGGTCGGCGGATATCTGGCCATCCGGCAAACGGATTTGAAGGGGCTTTTGGCGTATTCAACGATCAGTCAATTGGGCATGATTATGGCCATGCTCGGTTTTGGCACACAGTACGGCGCGGAAGCGGCTATTGTGCATATTATAAATCACGCGGGTTTTAAGGCCGCTCTATTTATGATCGTCGGTATTATTGATCACGGTTGCGGAACACGGGATTTGCGGTACGTCGGGGGACTCAAAAAAGAGATGCCCCACTCCTTTAAAATCGCCTTGGTGGGCTGTCTTTCGATGGCGGGTTTGCCTATTTTTGGCGGTTTTATCAGCAAAGAAATGTTTTACGAATCGACCCTGCACATGCCTTATCCGGGTCTGCCGTTTCTGATTCCTTTTATCGCTATTTTTGCGAGCATGTTCACATTTGCGTATTCCTTTAAGTTTTTGATTTGGGGTTTTTACAAAGAAGCACCCAATGATCCACCGCATCATCCGCACGAAGCGTCGCCTTTAGGTTTATTGTCGCCTGCGATTTTAGCGACGCTTGTGGTGCTCTTGGGCATTGCACCGGGGCTTTTTGCGCAGGCTTTGCTTGCCCCTGCCGCATCAGCCGTTTCAGGCCAACCCGCCGAACTGAATTTGGCGCTT
>JALUVJ010000136.1 GCA_027020665.1 Nitrospira sp. | reverse complement strand
CCGTCCAAAGCAAGCATGGTGTCGTCAATCAAAACCTGATTTTCCGCAGGCAAGCCGATGAGAGCGGGGGCAATCTTCTCATGCACATTGGCAACCGCCTTCAACACGCCTTTGCCCAGATAACGCTTGGGATCCTGATCCCGCAACTCAAGGGCCTCGCGTGAACCCGTCGATGCCCCCGAGGGCACCGCAGCGCGTCCCGTCGCACCACTTTCCAAACCCACTTCGACTTCGACCGTCGGATTCCCGCGAGAATCCAAGATTTCAATCGCTCTCAATTCGGTAATTGCACTCATGCCCGGCTCCTAATGCTCAAAATAACAATGTGATTAGTTCGATTGCTCCAACTTCTCTTTCAAAAGCGCGTTTACTTTTCCGGGATGGGCTTTGCCGCCCGTCTGACGCATCATTTGTCCCACAAAAAATCCCATGAGCTTCTTTTTACCGCCACGGTAAGCCTCAACTTCCTTCGGATTTGTGGCGATCACCGCATCCGCCATCTCAGCCAAGGTCCCTTCGTCGCTCACCTGTGTGAGTCCTTTTTCCCGGACAATCAGCGCCGCGTCTTTTCCCGTTTCGACCATTTCTTCAAAAACAACCTTGGCAATTTTCCCGCTGATCGTGCCATCCTCAATCAATTGCAAGAGAGCAGCAAGCTGCTTTGCTTTAACGGGAGCCTCTTCGACGGTCTTGTTTTCCTGATTCAGCTCACGTAGAAAATCACCCATCACCCAATTACTTACAATTTTCGCTTTCGGATAGGCCGTAACCACGGCTTCAAAAAAATCAGCCAAGGCCTGCGAAGCGGTTAAAATGCTTGCGTCGTAGGCGGGCAAGGCGTAGGTTTCGATAAAACGCTTTCGCTTGGCATCGGGCAATTCCGGCAATTCGGCCTTCACTTTGGCAATCCATGCTTCGTCAACTTGAATCGGCACTAAGTCAGGTTCAGGGAAATAGCGATAATCATGGGCCTGTTCCTTACTCCGCATCGAAAAAGTCATCCCTTTTTTTTCATCCCAAAGCCGCGTTTCCTGAACGATGCGCCCGCCCGCTTCAAGAATTTCTTCCTGGCGCAGAATTTCATAAGCAATGGCTTTTTGCACAAATCGGAAGGAATTCATATTTTTTATCTCGGAACGCGTCCCCAGCTTTGAAGATCCCACAGGCCGAATCGAAACATTCGCATCACAGCGAAAATTCCCCTTTTCCATGTCAGCATCCGAAACACCGGCATAAATCAAAATCGCCCGCAGGGCCTTTAAATAGGCCACGGCCTCTTCGCCATTTGAAATGTCGGGCTCACTGACGATCTCAAGCAAAGGCACGCCGGCACGGTTCAGGTCAACAAGACTGCCTTCCTCATCACCGTCATGAATGTTTTTGCCCGCATCTTCTTCCATGTGAATACGCGTGAGCCCGATTTTTTTATCCGCTTGTTCAGCTTCGGAAAAAATTTCAACATAACCGTGTTCGGTCAGCGGCAGCTCAAACATTGAAACCTGATACCCTTTGGGCAAATCCGGATAAAAATAATTTTTTCGCGCAAAACGGGAATAAGAGGCGATTTTGCAATGGGTGGCAATGCCCGCACGAATGCCGAGTTCCACCACATCACGATTTAAAACGGGCAAGACACCCGGCAAACCCAGACAAACGGGACAAACCTGGCTATTCGGCGGCGCGCCAAAGCGGGTCGAACAGCCGCAAAAAATCTTTGTTTGGGTCAAGGCCTGGGCATGGACTTCCAGGCCGATCACCGCTTCATACTTCATGCAGAGATTCCTTTAATCATGGGTTTTGATGGATTTTAAAAAACCGATGTATTCCGCAGGCAATTGGCTTTGCTCTCCACCGTGCACCATCTTTCCCACGTAGGATTTTGAGGGTTGATAAATCCCTTGCCGCCTGGCCACATAGGTCATCGCGGGCAACGCCTCCCCTTCATAACGTACGGTCACATCCTGCCGCAAATAGGAATTCGGATAATCGGCAAATTTATCCAACTTTTTCAAACCTTCAAAAGTCAGATCAAAAAGCACACCGTAAACCGATTTTCCGCGTTCAGGTAAAATATCCGCCGTACCGCTCTTCCAAGAGCGCGACCAACGCGTAAAAGCCATCGCATAATGGGGCAGCTCCCCCATGCCGATCACACCGCTTCCGGGGCAGCGCATCTTCATTTGGTCTAAATCCATATTGGAACCGTAAGCAAAATAAATCATACGAGTTGAGGTCTCCGTTCGTGAAAGTCATGTGTTTGCTCGAAGGCATGGGCGGTTTTGAGCAGACCCGCTTCATCAAAAGGCCGGGCAATCAGTTGACAGCCGATGGGCAATCCCGCTTCGGTAAATCCGCAAGGCATGGAAAGCGCCGGCAAACCGGCCAGATTAACAGAAATGGTAAAAATATCAGAAAGATACATTTGCAGCGGATCGCCCGTTTTTTCACCTGAGCGGAAAGCCGCCGTCGGTGCCGTGGGCGTCAGGATGCAATCCACAGACTCGAATGCCGCATCAAAATCTTGTTTAATCAGTGTACGCACCTGCTGACCTTTTTTATAATAAGCATCATAATAACCCGATGACAAGACGTGCGTACCGATCATAATACGCCGCTTCACCTCCGGGCCAAAGCCCTCGCTCCGACTCTTCATATACAGTTCGAGCAAGTCTTTCGGATGGGCGGTACGGTGCCCAAAACGCACACCATCGTAACGCGCAAGATTCGAACTCGCTTCTGCCGTGGCCAAGATGTAATAGGTCGCAACCGCGTATTCGGTATGCGGCAGGGAAATTTCTTTAATTTCAGCACCCAAACGACGATAATCGTCAATCACTTCTTCGATGGCCGCACTCACTTCGCTGTCAATACCTTCAATAAAATATTCTAAGGGAACCCCGATGCGGAGCCCACTCATCTTTGATGAAAGCGGTTTCGCAAAATCAGGGCATACTAAATCGGCCGAGGTGGAATCCAATGAGTCATGCCCTGCAATCACATTCAAAACCGTTGCGGCATCCCGCACATCATGTGTTAAAGGGCCAATCTGATCCAAAGACGAAGCAAAAGCGACGAGGCCGTATCGCGACACCCGACCGTAAGTCGGTTTTAAACCCACCACACCGCAAAACGATGCCGGCTGACGAATGGACCCCCCCGTATCCGATCCCAGCGAAAACACCGCCTCGGACGCCGCCACCGAAGCGGCCGAGCCGCCACTCGATCCGCCAGGCACACAGGCAAGATCCCAGGGATTCCGTGTCGCATCAAATGCGGAATTTTCGTTGGATGAACCCATTGCAAATTCATCCAGGTTGGTTTTCCCTAAAAAAACCGCCCCTGCTGCTCTTAAGCGCGAAACCACCGTGGCATCGTAAGGCGCAATAAAGCCTTCTAAAATTTTAGAAGCGCAGGAAGTCTTCGTCCCTTCCGTACAGAGATTGTCTTTCAGGGCAAGAGGAATGCCCGTAAGCGGCCCGGCCCCGCCCCGCGAAATACGACGATCCGCTTCATCTGCCTGGAGAAGTGCCGATGTCTTCAGCAGCTCCAAATAAGCCCTTGTTTTTCCCTCAACCGCGTCAATGCGTTCGTAGAAGGCATTAACCAGTTCTCTCGAAGAGACCTCTTTTTTAAGCAGGGCGTCGTGCAGTGCGTGAGCGGTGCGATCAATCCAGGTCAAAAGGAACTCCTGATACTCACGATTTGATTTTTTTTATCGACTTTGCAAAGACGCGGTTCATAGCTTTTCATTTCTTCTTCATCATAATAGGCATAACAAAAAATAATCACCTGATCGCCCACGGCGCCTTTTCGAGCCGTCGGACCGTTCAGGCAAACCTGCCCGGAGCCGCGTTTGCCCTCAAGCACATAAGTCACAAAACGCTCACCGTTATTGAGATTCGAAACCATGACCTGCTCAAAAGGATGCATCCCTGCCGCTTCAATCAAGGCCGCATCAATCGTAATGCTGCCTTCATAATCCAGCTCAGCTTCCGTAACGGTCGCGCGATGAATCTTCGTTTTTAACATCTGTCGTAACATTTAAATCCCTCTTACCCGGTTCATGAAAAAATGGCGTTCATTCGATAATGCTCGGCACCTTAAAAAAAGTCGCTTCCCGTTCAGGTGCATTTTCGACGACTTTTTCAGCACCCAGCGAAGGCTTGACCTCATCTGCCCGAAAGACATTGGAAAGCGGCAAAACATGAGAAGTCGGCTCAACCTTGCTTGTGTCCAACTCATTCAACTTTTCGATGTAGGCGAATATCTCGCCCAATTGTCCGCCAAACAACACTGTTTCTTCCGGCGTCAGAGCCAAACGCGCCAATGTGGCAACGTAAGTCACTTCTTCTTTATCCATTCGCTTGTACCCCTAAAGCTTCAAAACTCTTACTTTACGACATGTCACGCAAGCACGTCACCCCTTCTTTTCAGAAAAGCTCCAAATTCGCATACTTCAAGACCATTTTTTTCATGCCGAAGGACTCGAAAAACACGGTCACCTTCCGGGATGCGCCCGCCCCTTCATAACGCTCCACCCGTCCGACGCCAAAACGGCTGTGGCGCACCATCGACCCCGCTTCAATCCGCCCTCTGCCTCCGCCGGCTTCTTTTTTTCTCAAAACCTTTTTTGGCAACGAAGATACCGTGACATAACGGCCCTGAGAAAAATCATCCGTATTCGCAGCATATGACAGGCCGGAAGAGTCCGGCATTGCGGCTTCTTTAATAATACGAACTCCCGCTTCGGGCAGATCCCGGATAAATCGAGAGGGATTGTTGATTTGGGAATGTCCATATAATTGCCTCCGGGCGGCACTGATCAAATAAAGCCTTTCCTTCGCACGCGTCATGCCCACATAACAAAGCCTGCGCTCTTCTTCCATCTCCTTTGAGGCAGTCAAAGCACGGCTATGCGGGAAAAGCCCATCTTCCATGCCTGCCATAAACACTACAGGAAACTCCAAGCCTTTTGCAGAATGCAGCGTCATCAGGGTCACACGTTTTTCTGTCACTTCATTTTCATCGCCACTGGAAACCAAGGCCACCTGATCCAAAAACGCTTTCAAACCCGGTGCTTCCGGCTCACCCTCATCTTCCTCCCGATCAAGCCCTATTTCCGGGGTCTGCAGAACAAATTGATCGGCGGCTGCGATGAGTTCCATCACATTTTCAATCCGGCTTTCGGATTCGGGCCCAAAAGATTTTTTAAGATAATCGAGATAAGAAAGCGCTTCAATCAAATAACGGATCAACTCCGGCAGCGGCGCATGCTCAGCAAAAGACCGCAAGCGCACAATCAGATCAAAAAAGACCGAGAGGCCGCGCTTGCCTTGCGGAGAAAACCCTGCGTCGTCCAAATGCTGCAAGGCCTGCAAAAGCGGCATTTGGGCCTCTTCGGCAAAAACAGCCAGCCTTTCAAGTGTCACACGACCAATGCCGCGTGCGGGCAGATTGATAATCCGGCGCAAACTGATATCATCATCGGGATAAACCAGCAAACGTAAGTAGGCCGTCAAATCTTTGACTTCTTTTCGGTCATAAAACCGCTGTCCCCCGTAAATAAAATAAGGCACACCGGCATCACGCAGGGCTTCTTCAATGACACGCGACTGCGCATTGGTGCGATAGAGAATTGCAAAATCGGAAAGCTGCGCCTCTTCTCGTCCCCGCAATCTCGCAATATTTTTGATGATAAAGCGTGCCTCCGCTTTTTCATCGGGCATCTGGCCCCAGACAATTTTTTCTCCCGCACCCTTCTCCGTCCACAGGTTTTTCTGTTTCCGGCGTGTATTTTTTTCGATCATGGCCGTGGCCGCCGATAAAATCGTGCCGGTGGAGCGATAATTTTGATTCAAAACCACCACTTTAGCATCGACAAAATCGCGTTCAAAACTCAGGATGTTGCCGACATCCGCCCCGCGAAAGGCGTAAATGGATTGATCATCGTCCCCCACAACACAAAGGTTTCGGTGTTTGGCGCTGAGCAAACAAATTAATTGATACTGTGCATGATTGGTATCTTGGTATTCGTCCACCATGATGTATTGAAAACGATCCTGGTAACTCGCCAATAAATCGGGCCAGCTTTGAAAAAGCCGAATCGTGGTGAAAATTAAATCATCAAAATCAAGGGCCTTTAAAGCCGCCAAACGTTCCTGGTAGAGGCTGTATACTTTTTTTAAGGCCGCCTCAAAGCCAAATTCTCCCGCACGATTTGCGTAGTCTTCGGCTGAAATCAATTGATGTTTTAATTTTCCAATCCGGCTTAACAATGCGCGCGGCGGAAAAAGGTCTTCGTTGATTTCGAGATCGGCAATACAAGATTTCATCAACACCAGTTGATCGGAAGCATCGTAAACCACAAAATCCTTTTGGAGGCCCGATCGCTCCACGTGCTGCCGGAGGATTCTCAAGCAGGCGGAGTGAAAGGTGGAGATGAGCAATTTACGCGCAATCTCCGGTAAAACCAATCGAGATACGCGCTCACGCATTTCCTTCGAGGCCTTGTTGGTAAAGGTCACGGCCAAAATACGAAAAGGAGAAATACTCAAGCCTTCCACCAGGTAGGCAATGCGATGCACGATCACACGGGTTTTGCCACTTCCGGCCCCGGCCAAAATAAGCAACGGCCCGTCAATCTGTCCGGCTGCCGCGCGTTGCTCCGGATTCAAGCGGGATAGAATGGGGTGTGGCGAGACTTCCTTCATTCGACGGTAACACTTTTTGCCAGATTTCGGGGCTGATCCACGTCGCTGCCCCGAAAAACGGCAATATGATAAGCCAAGAGTTGAAGCGGGATACACATGAGAACGGGGCTCAAAGCAGGTACGACTTGCGGAATAAAACAGATTTCATCCACAAGCGGAGCCAATTCCGTATCGCCCTCTTCGGCAAAGGCGATCACGATGCCCCCGCGCGCCTTGACCTCCATGACATTGCTCACCATCTTTTCATAGACTTTATCTTTGAGCGCCAGGACCACCACCGGCATGTTTTCATCAATCAAGGCAATGGGGCCGTGTTTCATTTCTCCTGCCGGATAACCTTCCGCATGAATATAGGAAATTTCTTTCAGTTTGAGCGCACCTTCGAGCGCCACGGGATAAAGCACGCCGCGGCCCAGATAGAGAAAGTCACGATAACGAAAAAAGCGTTTGGCCACCTCGGCCACACGGTCTTCGTGTTTAAGCACGGCTTCAATTTGCTTTGGCAGCAATAAAAGTTGATGAATAAGCGCCTTACCTGCGTCCTCCGAAAGATGTCCTCTTTTGCGCCCAAGATAAATCGCCAACAGCGCAAAAGCCGTGAGCTGTGTCGTAAAAGCCTTGGTCGAAGCGACGGAAATCTCAGGTCCCGCGTGGGTATAAAAAACGGCATCGGTTTCCCGGCTCAGACTGCTGCCCACGACATTACAAATCGCGAGCGTTGGCACCGCTTTGCCTTTTGCTTCTTTGATTGCCGCCAAAGTATCCGCTGTTTCCCCGGACTGCGAAACACCGACCACCCAGTCACCCTTGCCCAAATGCGGATCGCGATAACGAAACTCGGAGGCAATGTCCACTTCAACCGGGATTTGTGCAATTTCCTCAATCAAAAACTTACCCACCAAGGCCGCATGCCAGGAGGTGCCGCAGCCGATGAGCACCATGCGTTGACAGTTTTCCATCAAATCACCGATTTCTTCCGCACCGGATAAAAGCACTTCTCCCGCTTCCTGCGCGACATGCCCTCGAATGGTGTCCACAATCGCCCGCGGCTGCTCATGAATTTCTTTTTGCATAAAGTGACGATAGCCGCCTTTTTCGGCCATGACCGGGTCCCAGGAAATCAGGTGATCTTCTTTCACCAGCGGGGCGCCTTTAAAATCGCAGATCTCCATCGCTTTTTTTGAAAGCAGGACCATCTCACCATCCTCCACATAGACCACCTTGCGCGTATGGGATAAAAATGCAGGGATATCGGAGGCCACAAAAAATTCATCTTCTCCGATCCCCACCACAAGCGGACAACCGGAACGCACGGCAATCAAGGTATCAGGCGCATCTTCAGACAAGACACAAAAGGCATAACTGCCCTCCATCTTGCCGACCGCATATTGCACCGCAGCTTTCAGGGAGCGGC
>JALUVJ010000135.1 GCA_027020665.1 Nitrospira sp. | reverse complement strand
CCCTCGGCAATGATTGCGATGGGACACAGTCTTAATCTTAAAATCATTGCCGAGGGCGTAGAGACCCCGGCGCAACGGGAATTTTTACGCGTGATGCAATGTGACACGCTTCAAGGCTACCTGTTCAGTCAGCCGCTTTCTGCCGAAGCCCTTACGGAAAGGCTGCAACAAGGGGATGCTTTTTTTTTAGAAAATGATGTACGGCGGTCGCCGGATCAGGGCCGGCTCAGAGGGCTTTGATCCGGCCCTGATCCGGTTTTTTAAAGCCTCGTATGTGTTCCGTCACAAAAAGGCATGTTCTTTGATTGCCTGCAGCCGCACCAGGCCACGGATTTTTTCTCTTCGATGACGACGTGTATGGGTGTTTTCCCGGTGTTCAGCCGTTCATGCGCGCCGTCACAATAAGGCCGGTTTTCCGATTTTCCGCAGGCACAATAATATTTATCTCCGGGTGTTTCCGAGATGACATAGGGCAGTTTTCGCTCACTCATGAACAGACTCCTCCTTATTTGAAATAAGTTAAAAAATCACCGGGCCGAATTTCAAATCCCGCGCTTCTTGTTTTCCTGCATTGCTTGTGCTAGGTTCATACCATCTATTTCATTGATTTGTAAAGTATGTACAAAAGAGTAAGATACAGTCGAAATGGAAAGTAAATATAAGGCCGGAGTGACCCAAAGCACCTGCCCGGTTGAAAAGACCTTGAAAATCATCGGGGGCCGTTGGAAGGTTTTGATTCTAAGAGAGCTTTTTAAGGGCACGCGGCGTTTTGGGGAATTACAGCGCGGCGTCAAAGGCATTACCCAAAAAATGTTGACACAGCAACTGCGCGAACTGGAAGCCGATGATATTGTGCATCGAGAGGTTTATCCTCAAATCCCGCCCAAGGTTGAATATTCACTCAAATCCCTTGGGAAAAGCCTGGGGCCGGTGCTTGAGGCGATGCACAAATGGGGGGTGGATCACCTCAAACAAAGTACCCCGACCCATGACAAAAGACGCGAGGCTTAGCGCCGGATGTCCTTTCCGCTTTTTCAGGTCGATGCTTTTACGCACCTCCCGTTTTCCGGGAATCCCGCAGCGGTTTGCCTGCTGAGTGCGCCTCAAAAAACAGACTGGATGCAAGCGGTTGCGGCAGAGATGAATCTTTCGGAAACCGCCTTTCTTTATCCAAGTCCGGCGGGGGAGACGCATCATCTGCGCTGGTTTACGCCTGTGACCGAAGTCGATCTTTGCGGTCACGCGACCTTGGCGAGCGCCCACGTATTGTGGGAGGAAAAACAGGTGGATGCCGGGATCCCTATTCGATTTGAAACCCGAAGCGGTGTGCTTCGGGCGGATAAAAAAGGCAAGCGCATTGCAATTGATTTTCCCGCAGAGACCGAAGCGGCGGCGGATGCCCCTCCGGATTTATTGGCGGCTTTGGGCCTTGAAGCCGTCTATGTCGGAAAAACATCCGTTGACTACTTAGTCGAAGTGGAAAATGAGTCGATGCTCCGGGCCGTGACCCCTGATTTTCGCCGTCTTAAAAAAGTGTTGACCCGCGGTGTCATGGTGACTGCGCGCGCATCATGTTCTGACTATGATTTTGTTTCCCGGTTTTTTGCGCCTGCGGCGGGTATCGACGAAGATCCTGTCACAGGCTCGGCGCATTGTGTCTTGGGGCCGTATTGGGAAAAACGCATCGGGAAAAAGGAACTCAAGGCTTATCAAGCATCCCTGCGCGGCGGCGTCCTCAAAGTGCGGTGCGCGGGAGAACGGGTTTGTCTCGAAGGCGAAGCCGTGACAGTATTGCGCGGCAGCCTGTTATACATATAATGTGGAAACTGATTATTTGGAACAAATGAAAGGATTGAAATTGAGTCCGCTGAAGGCCCTTCAAAAACCCGCTTTGTATTTCATCGTATCGCTCTTGTTGTTTTCACCCCTCGCGCCGCTTTTTGCGCAGGGGCGGCCTCCGGCGAATGTGGTTGTCTCTCCCGTGGTCATGGAAATGATTCAGGACGAAATTCTTCAGATCGGTTCGGTCGAATCCTGGCGGGCCAGCCGTGTGGCGACCGAGGTTTCCGGTCGTGTGGACACCTTGCGCGTGCGCCGGGGCGCCAAGGTGAAAAAGGGCGACTTACTTGCCAAGCTTTCGGCCAGCACGCTCTTGTTAAAATTGAAGGAGTTCGAGGCCAAACAAAATGCGGCGCTGGCGCGTTTGCAAAAAGCGCGTGACACCCTCAAGCGCAGCGAGGGCCTCATGAAAGAAGGGCTGATTTCCGAGCGGGCCTACCGCGATGCGAAGCTCACGGTTGAAGAACTGGAGCAAACGCTCACCGTGAATGAGGCGGAAAGACTTCAGATCCGTGACGAACTCAATAAAAAACATGTGCGTGCGCCTTTTGACGGCATTGTGACGCAAACCTTGACCGAAGAAGGGGAATGGGTGAATGAAGGCGGCGGCATTGTACAATTGGTCGATCTTTCCAAAGTGCGTATTTTGGTTGAAATGCCTGGGAAATATATTCGTGAAGTGCGCGTCGGTGCCCCGGTCTCTGTAAAAATCGACGCAATTCCGGGAGAAACCTTTGCCGGGGTCGTGCATGCCTTGATTCCGGCGGCGGATCGCGCGGCACGCCTTTTCCCGGTTGAAGTCCATGTTGAAAACAAAGGTTTGTTGCTGAATGAAGGCATGCTCGCGCGCGTGGTTTTCGGCCTGGGCCCTTCGCGTTCGGCGCTCATGGTGCATAAAGATGCCTTGATCAGAAGGGGATCGACGGCCTTTTTATTTGTCGTGAAAGAAGGCAAGGCCTTTCAAAAGCAGGTGGTGCCCGGCCGGGGGAAAGCCGATTTGATTGAAGTTCGCGGTGAACTCAAGGCAGGCGATGCCGTTGTGATTCGCGGTAATGAACGCCTCAGAGAAGGCAGCGCGGTCAACGTGGTGCCGGACGGCGTCAGCCCCCCGCCGCAAAAGACTTCGGCCGCACCGGATCAGGACGCACCGGGACATGGACACTAACAGACCATGACCTTTATCGAAACCATGATTAAACGGCCGGTTTCGGTTATTGTGGGGGTGATTTTAGTCCTGCTCTTCGGTCTCATTTCACTTTCTAAAATCCCGATCCAATTGACGCCGGAAGTCATCAAACCGGAGATCACCGTCGAAACCTTTTGGCGCGGCGCAAGTGCGCGGGAGATTGAGCGGGAAGTCACCGAGCGTCAGGAAGAGCAGCTCAAATCCATTCCCGGCCTGGTCGAAATGACCAGTGAAAGCCGGGAGAGCCGCAGCGAAATCGTACTCACCTTTCAAACCGAAACGAATCTGGATACCGCGCTGCTGAATGTCTCAAACCGCCTCAATCAAGTCACCGATTTTCCCCTGGATGCGGAACGGCCTGTATTGAGAACAGTGAACGTCGCCTCTTCCGCCATTGCCTGGTTCATTTTAAAACCCATGGCAGGCAATGACAAAGACATCAACACCTATCATGATTTTGCCGAGGATTTTATCAAGGCCCGTTTTGAGCGGGTTTTGGGTGTGGCGATCAGCAATGTTTTTGGCGGACGTGAACGCGAGATGCAGGTGAGGATTGATCCCAATGTGATTGCTGCACGAAACGTGACGATTCTGGATGTGACCCGCGCGTTGGCTCGGGAAAATGCCGATGTCAGCGCGGGAGATTTTGAAGAGGGCAAACGCCGCTACCTCGTCCGAACGCTGGGACAATACCGTTCGCCCGAAGACATTGAAAATATCGTCGTCAAACGTGTCGGCGGAAAACAGGTTTTTTTAAAAGATGTCGCCCGCGTTTCTTTGGGATATAAAAAGCCCCTGCGTTCGGTGCGGCAAAACGGCGAACCGGCCGTTGCCGTGAATGTTCTGCAGGAATCCGGCGCAAATACGCTCGACATCATGGACGGCCTGCGCACGGCGGTTGAAGAACTCAACGCGGGGATTTTAAAAGAGAACGGCCTTTATATTACACAAGTTTATGACGAAACGGATTACATCAACAGTTCGCTTGATCTGGTGCAGCAAAACCTCATTGTGGGCGGCCTGCTCGCGGTTTTTGTGCTGATCTTTTTCCTGAGAAGTGCGTCGAGCACACTCATCGTTGCGACCGCCATTCCCATCAGCGTGGTGGGGACCTTTATCATTCTCAATATGTTGGGCCGTAATCTGAATGTCGTCTCGCTTGCGGGTATGGCTTTTGCCGTCGGCATGGTGGTGGATGTCGCCATTGTCGTGCTGGAAAATATTTACCGTCACCGGCAATTGGGAAAAACCCGAGCCAAGGCCGTGATGAACGGGATGAACGAAGTCTGGGGCGCGGTTTTTGCGAGCACGCTGACGACCATTGCCGTCTTCCTGCCGATCTTTTTTATCGAAGAACAGATCGGTCAGCTTTTTCGGGACATTGCCATTGCGATCAGTGCCAGCGTGGCTTTCAGCCTGATCGTTGCCATGACTGTGATTCCGACCTTTGCCGCGATGATTTTAGGAGGCGGCAAAGGTTCAAAAAAACAAACCACTCTTTTCGGAATTGTGCCGCTGGCGGCGCGTTTTGCAGACGGTATTGCCCAAACGGTGTTTTATGTCTGCAAAAAACCGCTCATTTCTTTTGTGGTGGTGGTGGGCATGACCGCACTTTCACTCAGCCTGGCCTGGTTTCTGATGCCCAAAGCGGAGTATCTGCCGGAAGGCAACCGGAACCTGGTCCTGGGGATTTTGCTGCCGCCGCCGGGTTATAATTTGAAGGAAATCCAGCGTATCGGCGAAATGATCGAGAGCGATATTCGCCCCTATTGGGAAAAAGATCCGGATAACCCGAAAGCCTCCGATCCCGAAGGGCCTTCGGCCAGCAACTTTTTTTACGTGGCTTCGGGCCGGCAGGTCTTCATGGGTGTGCGGGTGCGTGAGCCGGAACGGATTCGTGAAATGATTCCGGTGATGCAGGGCGCGCTTCGCAAGATTCCGGGCATGATCGCCATCGTACTCCAATCCGGGCTCTTTTCACGCGGTATCGGCGAAGGACGCAGTATCGATGTGGCCTTTTCAGGCCCTGATTTGGAGCGTCTGGTCGGCTTGGGCGGACGGGCCTTCGGGCAACTGATGGGACTTATGCCGGGTGCGCAGATTCGTCCGATTCCGAGTTTGGATCTGGGCACGCCGGAGATACAGATATTGCCCGATCGGGTGCGCATGGCCGACATGGATTTGAATGCGCAGGATTTGGGCAAAATCGTGGATGCGCTGTTGGACGGCACAAAGGCCAGCGAATATTTTGATGAAGGAGAACGGCTGGACTTGGTTGTGACGGGCGATGAGCATTTTCAGTGGAAAAGCCATGATTTGGAGCGCATTCCCATTCGCACACCCTCCGGGAATATCGTGACCCTGGGGGCGGTGGCCGAGGTGGTCATTACCAACGGGCCGCAGCAGGTGAACCATCTCGAACGCGAGCGCACGGTTTCTGTGCGTGTCGTGCCGCCGATTGAAATCCCGCTGCAGGAAGCGATGGAGATGATTGAAGAAAAAGTCGTGGAGCCCATGAAAGCCGACGGCTCGCTCAACCTGCCTTATCGGGTGCGTTTGAGCGGGACGGCGGATGATTTGGTCGTGACGCGCAACGCGGTGCAGTGGAATCTTATCATCGCCGCATTAATCACTTATCTCTTGATCGCCGCTTTGTTTGAGTCTTTCTTTTTTGCTTTCGTGATTATGATCAGCGTACCCTTGGCGGCGGGCGGCGGGTTTTTGGGCTTGTGGCTGGTGAGCACCTTTGTGACCTATCAAACCCTGGATGTGTTGACGATGTTGGGCTTTATCATCCTCATCGGCACCGTGGTGAACAACGCCATCCTGATCGTTCACCAGGCTTTGCACTATATTCGGGAAGACGGCATTGAATCCGTCGAAGCCATGAAACAATCCGTGCGCGTGCGTGTGCGGCCTATTTTCATGAGCACGATGACCAGTGTCTTCGGCATGCTGCCGCTGGTGCTTTTTACCGGGGCAGGTTCTGAAATCTACCGCGGCATCGGCAGTGTCGTGGTCGGCGGACTCACCCTTTCGACCTTTTTCACCCTCTTTCTCGTTCCTGCGCTTTTTACGCTGATGAGCGGCATCAAAAAGATTCCTTCGAGGCGACGTCGAGCGGGTTCTTTTCCTTCTTGATGAAAACCCATTTTGAGTCGTCAGCCTCCCGGCTTGAACTTAAGGCGTGTCCGCAATGTGGTATCGGCGTATTTTCCCTGCCCCGCCGTAGACCATGAATACTTTTTTACTTTCGCGGACTTGGATATCCGACCAGGCGTTGGGTTTGCCGTCATAATAGGCGTCCGGGTCGGAGCCGCTGGCCTTTAAAAAATCCGGGTTGGAAATGCCCGCATCCATGACTTCCCCCACGAGGCAATCCGTTACAAAACCCTTGCCCTTGAGCGCAATTTTTGCCAGGGTTTGAAGTATTTCGTTACCGTTCGTCAAAATTAATGCGTCCATATTTTCGATGATACTCCTTGAAATTGTTGTTTAAGCACCTTGATCCGGCCGCCATTGTAACAAAAGGGATCGCGGCTTTGTCATGATTTATTTTGTTGTCGATCTTCAGAGCTTCCTTGGAATGACAAGCAAAACAATTCCGCCCATCAGTCCGCTAAACTGAAAAAAGGCACTATAATAGAATATGTCGGATCTAGTGAGGACTTTTCTATGAATCCTATGCACAGAAGATTTTTTCGGAATCACCAAGGTGCTTCCCTTTTTATGGCCGTTTTTTTCAGCAGTTTGCTGCTTTTTTCATGGACGCCTTCATTTTCTTTCGCACAGACGGAGAAGCAAGCGGCTTCCCGGACTCAGAGAGTGTCTAAAAAAGTGCGGGCACTGGAAAAGCGGCTTTCACGTGCTTTTTCTCAGGATAAAACTGTGCTGCGCAAGGGGGTTCGGCTTTTACGTCAGGGTAATTTTCAAGCACTGGAGGGCATGTTGCTGGCGTCTTTTGAAAAAAATCGCTTCGATAAAAAAAGAACACACGTTGCCGCGAAAGAGGCCTTTGCGCTCGCAGGCCTGAAAGAAGTGCAACAAGATTTCAAAATGGCGCAAGCTTATTATGAAGATGCCGTCGCACTGGCCCCGGCAAACAGCACTTATTTAAGCCGTCTCGGTGCTATCCTCACGACCTACGGAAAACCGCAGACTGCGATTACGTATTTGGAAAAAGCCTTGTCCCTGCTTCGGAATCAACACGGGCCGCATCATCCGGAGATTGCCGAAGGGTTTACGGCGCTGGCCAAAGCATGGAGAAAGGCGGGTGATGTATATAAGGCCTTGGGTTTTGATGAAAAAGCACTTGAGGTCACCAAAAAGGTGTACGGCGAAAAACATCAGAAAACCGCGATTGCCTATCATCGGCTCGGCAATGCTTTTGACAAATCGGGGGACTTAAAAAAATCGGTTTTGCAATTTAGGAAGGCGCTAGAAATTGACGCCCGGCTTTATGGGGCAACACATCCCTATGTTTCCGGCCACTACAATACGCTCAGCATGGCGCTTTACAAATTGGGTCAACAGGGTGAGGCGCGGGCATTGTATGAAAAGGCGCTTGAAACGGCATCCGCGCAGGATGAAAAAAACGACCCCAATGCGGCTATTCGCTACAACAATTTTGCACTGGCCTGGTACAAACTCGGCGATGTGAAAAAGGCCGTTGCCTTGTACACGCGCGCCCTCGAATTGGATTTGGCCCGCCACGGTGAAAAACACGCCAAAATCGCCGACCGCTATAATAATCTCGGTATGGCCTGGACAAAGGCCGGGGATGTTGAAAAGGGCATCCTTTATTACACAAAGGCCCTTGAAATCGATGTGGGCCTCTATGGGCCGAAACAGCCCAGAGCCGCAATGCGTCACGGCAGCTTGGGCACAGTATATTTTAAAGCCGGAGATTTCAATCGTGCGCTTGAGCATTACACGCAAGCCCTTCAGATTGATTTGAGAATTCACGGAGATCAACACCCGAAGATCGCAAAACGTTATAACGATTTGGGGCGTACTTTGCTGAAGCTGGGTACTTATCAACGCGCGGTCGAGTTGTACGACAAGGCGCTGGCAATCGAATTGGCTGTGTATGGCGAGAAGCATCCGAAAGTCGCCAAGCGTTACGGCATGCTGGGAAAAACATGGAAGGCC
>JALUVJ010000134.1 GCA_027020665.1 Nitrospira sp. | reverse complement strand
GAAGCCGTCCATTTCCGCCAGCAATTGATTCAGAGTTTGCTCGCGCTCGTCGTGACCACCGCTTACTGGGCCAATGCCACGCGCCTTGCCAAGGGCATCCAGCTCATCGATAAAAATAATGCACGGCGCTTTTTGCGAGGCCTGCTGAAACAGATCGCGCACGCGTGCAGCCCCGACGCCGACAAACATTTCCACAAAATCGGACCCGGACAGACTGAAGAATGGCACCTTGGCTTCGCCGGCCACCGCTTTTGCCAGTAGCGTTTTGCCGGTGCCCGGAGGACCAACCAACAGCACGCCCTTGGGGATTCTTCCGCCCAGGCTCTGAAATTTGCTCGGCTTTTTCAGAAACTCTACAATTTCGCTCACCTCTTCTACTGCCTCGTCTATTCCGGCCACGTCCTTGAAAGTAACTTTGGTCTCCCCTTCCACATATATTTTTGCTTTGCTTTTGCCAATGGACATCATGCCACCGCTGGGACTCATCTTGCGCAAAATGATGCCCCAGATGGCGAACAGAATACCCATTGGAAGAATCCAGGTGAAGAACAAACTCTTCAACCAGCTTGGCCCGGCCACTCCGGTAAACTCTACGCCGGCAGCTTCCAGTTCTTCGACCAGCTTGGTATCGTTTACCCGGTGCGTGCTGAAAATCCTGAACATCGTTTTGTATTCGCTATCCGCTTTGCTGATCTTTTTAAGAAAGCTACCGATACTAAATTCGGGTTTTCTGCCTTTGGTCTGGCTCTCCATTTTCAGCTTGGTATAATATGCTTTGGCGTCCTGTAGCTTGGTCGAGTCGCCGACAAAGTAAATGCCATCGATTTTATCGGCCGACAAAGTGCACTCGAATATTTTTCCCTGTCGAACAAGTTTTTTGAATTCGCTATAAGTCAGGTTGTCGACCTGGCTTTGCACCAGATAGCTCTGGAAAAGGTAGAGAAACAAAAAAGCGAACATGACATACCAGAGCGAAAATTGTCCTCTTTTTTCAATGACAGGACGTTTTTTTAAAGGAGATTTTTTCGATTTGTTTTCTTTGGCCATTTTTACTCCAATAAATTTTTAAAAATATCCGGATTATATCCAATGGCGAAATAGAGCGATTTGAAGTGCATTGATTTTTATCTTTCGCGCCGGCCAGACCTTACTTTTAAAAAGAACCGACGCCTATCGCAATTATAAGAAAATCGCTTTAATTAAGCAATGACTTTCTGGTTAACAGAACAAGTTTTCCTTTACACAATTGATCTGATATGGGATAGTATTTCAGCAACTATCTGCTTTCTATTCTTTTCTGTTACGGTAAAGGTTATGACATCCTCGCGCTCTTTTACCAGTTGCCAGAAATAATCCGCGCGTTTTTGCACCACGGCCAGCAGCGGCAAAGGACTATTTAACAGCCTGAGAATTTCTTTTAGATAACGAGGAGAGTCTTTTTCCATCAGACCAATCTCATCGATGACAAAAAGCCGGGTGGAGGGATTGAGGGCAGAACAAATGGCAATCCCCTCTTTTTCGAAAATGAGCGGGTCGTAACCGAAACGGCCCAGTTTGTATTGCGGTGCAAAATCTTTGTGCGCAAAAACAGATATCCTGGTATGGGTCTCGTCCGTCAGCCCATAACCAACTACTTGGCCATTGGCAAGGACGCGCTCGGTAAAAAGACCTTGATATGGCAGAGCTAATTTTTCGATGACTTGCCCAATGGCCGTACTTTTGCCAATGCCGATGCCGCCGGTGAGGAGGATATTTTTGAGGCG
>JALUVJ010000133.1 GCA_027020665.1 Nitrospira sp. | reverse complement strand
ACAGTGAAGGGGTGAAGCAGGTGGCCTTAGAGTTGACCCCGAAGATTAAACAATTTCGTAAAAAGTCATCCCTAAATAGGGTATCCGTACAAAAAAGTGCCGCCGCTTCCCCGATAAAAAAAGCCCCTGTCACCCCGATCAGGGCACGCGCTGCTTTTTCGGTTATGCCTCAAATTGTGGCCATTGGGATTTCAACCGGAGGACCGGAGGCCTTGGCCAAACTTTTACCGAGTTTATCGGGAGGTCTTCCCGTGCCTGTCGTCATTGTCCAGCACATGCCCCCGCTATTTACGAAATTACTCGCGGAACGTTTAAACGCCAATTCAAAAATTGAGGTTGTTGAGGCGGAGGACGGAATGAGGTTACAGGCGGGCACGGCCTATCTTGCCCCGGGCGATTACCACATGGTGGTTCGGGACAGCGGTGCAAAAGTTTGTCTTTCGCTCAATCAAAGCCCGCCGGAAAATTCCTGCCGTCCGGCGGCGGATGTGCTTTTTCGTTCGGTTGCGGCGGTTTACGGTAAACGGGCGCTTGGTGTCATTATGACGGGTATGGGCCATGACGGCTTAAAGGGACTGCGCGACATGCATGCCAAAGGCGCAGCCGTGATTGCGCAGGATGAGGCTTCGAGTGTCGTTTGGGGCATGCCTTCCGGTGTCGTGCAAGAAGGGCTTGCGGACAAAGTGCTGCCACTAACACAACTGGCGGGTGCCATCGAATTGAGTGTGAAGCAAAAGCGTACTTTATCGGCGCAGGCGGGATAGGAGCAGGGCCTAATGGTTTCAAAAGAAATACTTCAGTATTTTTTTAGCATTCTTTACCAGGATAGTGGCTTGATTCTGGATGAATCTAAGAAATATCTCATTGAAACGCGGCTTGAACCGATTGCGGCGCAAGAGGGTTTTGCTTCCATTGATGCATTGGGCCGGGGGCTCATGCAAAAACGCAGTCCGATTCTTCGTCAAAAAGTTGTTGATGCCATGACGACAAATGAGACCTATTTTTTTCGGGATCAAACGCCGTTCACCATTATGCAAGAGGAAATATTCCCGGAATTCTTGAGGACTAAGGAAAAATCAAAACGCATTCGTATTTGGTGCGCGGCCTCTTCAACGGGACAGGAATCTTATTCTTTGGCGATGTTGATCAAAGAAATGGGGCCGAAATTGGATGGCTGGAATATTCAGATTCAGGCCACGGACATCTCAGAGCATGTGCTGGAACAGGCCAGGAAGGGGATTTATTCTCAGCATGAAGTGCAGCGCGGCCTTTCAACCCCTTATCTGCTCAGATATTTTACACAAAAGGGACTCACATGGCAGCTTAAACCTGAAATCCGGAACATGGTGAGTTTTCGGCGTTTGAATTTACTTTCAAACTTATCTTCTGTCGGAGATGTCGATGTCGTTTTTTGTCGAAACATATTGATCTATTTTGATTTGAAAACGAAGCAAAATGTAATTAGCCGGATTGCCGATCTGATTACACCGAATGGTGTTCTGTTTTTGGGTGGCTCGGAGGCACTCATGGGCATTAAGTCTCCCCTGGTGCGTGTTGAAGCCAAAAAAGGGAGTTATTACCGGAAAAGCGCACCGAGCATGCGCAACGGCAATGGGGACAGGACATTATCAGAATCTAAAAGGAGAGGGGTATGCCAGACGTAAAAATGAAGATCTTGATTGTAGACGATATGTCCACGATGCGACGGATTATGAAAAATGCCTTGAGGCAGCTTGGTTTTTCAAATCTGGAAGAAGCCGAAGATGGTCAGATGGGTCTGAACAAGGTCAAACAAGGGGGATTTGATTTGGTGATTTCGGATTGGAACATGCCCAACCTGGATGGTTTGGGCATGTTGAAAGCCATTCGCGAAGATCCGGCTTGTAAAGAGACCCCGGTGTTGATGGTGACGGCGCAAGCTTCACAATCCTGTGTCCTGGAAGCCATCCGGGCCGGTGCAACGAATTACATTGTCAAACCCTTTACGGCCGATACCTTAAAAGGAAAAATTGACAAGATATTTGCGGGCAAATAAAGGAACGGGACTGAGATCTTAAGGAGGAGCGGTCAATGGAAGCCTTGGAAAACACGCATTCGGACAATGGGAAAATAAAGGAAGATCAGAGGCCGCAAACGGAATCAGATGCAGCTCCTTTAGAAAATGAGACATCCGAGCGCCATGAAAACAACGCTGCGCTTTACGGTGAAGTCGGTGAATTGGCAAAAGATCTGAACGGCATCGTTGGAAAATTTAATATGGCCGGATCGATGATGGAAAGTGTTTCCAATGAACTGCCTTTCGGAACGGATGAATTGACTGAAGTCGGTCGCAAAACGGAAGAAGCCACGCAGAAGATTTTAGATGATGCGGACAAGGTGATTGATAACAACGATTTGATGTCGGACCGGCTTCAATCCCTGAAAGCCACACTGTTTGATGAATCGATGGATGCCCAGGACAAGGTGAAAGAAGATGTGAAGGCCTTGTGCGAACTTCTGGAAGAGAATAAAAAAACGATGTTTAACCTTGTCAGCACCCTTTCCTTTCAAGATCCGGCCGGGCAGCAGCTTAGAAAAGTAACCAATATGCTCAAAAGTTTGCAATCCCGTATCCTCAAAATTGTCGTGAATTTCGGTCATACGGTAGGGAGCGTGGCCGTTTCCGAAGACCGTCAGGAAGAATTGCTCAGTGAGCTTGAGTACAGTTCGGACGGCGAGGCGCTCGAACAAGATCTTGTGGACAGTGTCTTAAAAGAATACGGATTTTAATCGAAGGTTTTCCAGGGGCGCGCTTTACGGATAATGGACAAGTGAGGGGAGATCGATTGAATCCTGAGGTGATTTCAAGAAAAAACGAAGTGATGCCTTCAGGCAGCCGCTTCAGGCGACGCTGCTTTATTGTTGCAGGGTTTATTTCGATTGCAATGGGGTTATTGGGGATTGTGCTTCCGGTTTTGCCGACCACACCCTTTATGTTACTTGGAGCCTACTGTTTTGCGCGGGGCAGTGAAAAATGGCATCACTGGCTTTTAAATCATCGGGTTTTTGGGGAATATATCACGGCATTTCGTGAACGGCGGGGCCTGACCTTAAAACAAAAACGCCGTATTGCCCTCACAGTAACACTCATGATGGCGATCAGTGCGCTGCACGGCTTGGGTCCGATCATGACGGTTGTGATTGCATTGATCTGGGTAATGACCCTAATCGTTCTTTTTGTAAGCCCGACCGCAAGTGAATCCATTGATTTGAAAGCCACTTCAAACACAGTGGGAGGTGCCTTATGAACTCAGGAAAAGAACTGAGGAAATATACCCGGATTACCATGAAAGTGGCCGTCGAAATCGAACGGGTCCGTGACCGGGTGCGCCGCCCGGGCCATACGGAATGCCTGAGCATGAACGGCCTTTTTATCGAATGTGATGCCCCTTTTTCACTGGGGACGGAATGTATCGTCAAGATTTTAGTCGGCGGTCCGGAGAGTGATGTCTTGGTTCATGCCAAGGGTAAAGTGGCCTATGTGGATGAAGACGGCATGGCTGTTGAAATGATGAGTCATTTGGATATGAACAGCTACAATCATTTGCGTAACCTGGTGCTTTACAATGCCGACCACGACGCCGAAATCGTGGAAGGCGAGATTAAGTCGCATCTGGATCGGATTCGTGATCGTTCTTGATGTTTGCGACCTAAGCGGCATCACGTTTTGAAGATGGTAAGAAGGAATGAGAGGGAGATATGGATCTCGCAACAATCATCGGAATGCTTTCCGCCTTCGGCCTGGTTTTTTTCGGGATTTTAAGCGGCGGCAGTCTGCTCGTTTTTTGGGACGCGGCATCCGCAGCGATTGTGCTTGGCGGCACATTTGGTGTGACATTGATCAACTATCCCCTGGCGGATGTTTTGGGGGTGTTGAAAGTCGTCAAACATGTCTTTCTGTTTAAGTTGCAATCGGCCAAAGAATTGATTGAAACCTTGGTCGATATGGCGAATAAAACACGGACGGGCGGCATTCTGTCGATTGAACCGATGATCAAAGATCTGAGCGACGGTTTTCTGGCAAAAGGCATGCAGATGCTCGTGGACGGGATTGACGTTAATGCCATTAAAGGCGTGCTCGAAAAAGAAATCGACTATGTTGAAGATCGTCACAAACTGGGGGCCGAAGTCTTTACGACGCTCGCAACCTTTGCGCCGGCGCTGGGCATGATCGGAACCTTGATCGGACTGGTACAGATGCTTCAGAAATTGGATGATCCCAGCAAAATTGGTCCGGCCATGGCCGTCGCTTTGATTACAACATTTTACGGCGCACTTTCCGCAAACCTTGTTTTTTTACCGATGGCGGGAAAATTAAAAAAGCGCAATAAAGAAGAAATGCTGGTCAAGGAGCTGATTTTGGAAGGCATCTTGTCCATTGCTGCGGGAGAAAACCCCAGAGTGATGGAACAAAAACTCCAGGTCTTTTTATCGCCGAATAATCGAACCGTCAACAAAGAAGAGTGATCGATACCGGGAAAAATGATCTAAAAGCCGCTTGCTAAAAACAGGTTGAATGATGGCAAGAAAACAAAAAAAAGAAGAAAAGGCAAAATCGGGCCTGATGGTGATGATGGTCTCTTTGAATCTGATCTTGTTGATTTTTTTTGTTTATCTGAATTCAATCGGGATTGACGATGACAGGAAGGTCAAAAAAGCCCTCGGTTCACTTGCCGGAACCTTCGGCATGTTGCCGAGCGGCCTGCATTTAAGCGAAGGGAAGAAAATCCTTATTCCCGGTTCGCCCATGGTCTCTTCCGGTTTTTCGTCGCTTTCCGTAGGCGAAGAATTTACCCGAATGGTCACCACAAAAAAGTTTGATCAGGAAGCCGCCATTTCAAAAGAGGGCAGCGATCTGATTATCCATGTGGCGGAGCGTGTGCTTTTTAAATCAGGCAGTGCAACGCTCCGTCAGGAGTCGAAAGGGCTTTTGGACGAAGTGACCCGTCTGCTGATTAAATTTCCCTATCAAGTCAGAATTGAGGGATATACGGACAATATTCCCGTGTCTACGCCGGAATTTCCATCCAACTGGGAACTTTCAGCGGGACGTGCAACGGCGGTATTGCGTTATCTTGTTGAAAAACAGAACATGCCCCTTGAACGCTTGACGGCGGTTGGGTTTAGTGAATACAGACCCCTCGTACCCAATGATCGCCCAAAAAACAGAGCTAAAAACCGCAGGGTCCGTATTGTTTTACTTGAGGCTGCGACTTAAATGGCAAAACGGGAAGTCGAAGAAGAAACCCTGGACACCGATGGCTGGATGGCGACCTTTTCGGATTTGCTCAGCCTGATGCTGACCTTCTTTGTATTGCTTTTTGCCATGAAGTCCGTGGACCAGGGCAAACTTGAAGAAGCCTTGGGTTATTTCAGGCAGGGTGGCATCGGCGTCTTGCGGTCGGGCATCGACATGCCGGTGATGCCTCCGGATTCAAAGGTATTTGATCCGAGGGTCATCAAGCAATTTTCTCCCTCCGAAGTCCAGAAAATGTTCAACAATAAGCGGATTCATGGACAAGTCAGTGTTCGGACCGAAGCCAAAGGCACCGTGATTTCTGTTTCAAGCGGCCTTTTATTCCCTTCCGGACAGAGCATCTTACGTCCCGAAGCCGAAGCGGTTCTTGATGAAATTGTACTCATGACGCAGGGGGCGACTTATGAGATTCAAGTAGAGGGACACACGGATAATTTGCCCATTCGATCCTCTTTGTACGCTTCTAACTGGGAACTTTCAGTCGCGCGCGCGGGCAGTGTGGTGCGTTATATGCTAAAGGACGGAAAACTGGAGCCGAAGCGCTTTTCCGTCGTCGGTTTCGGTGACAGCAAGCCATTGGCAAAAAATGACACACCTGAAAATCGATCTAAAAACCGGAGAGTGGATATCGTATTTTTGAAATAAAGGCCGTTTTGTGTACACCGGAAAGGTGATCGGCGAAAGACCGTTCTGTTTTATTAAATATGTCGATTCATGTTAAATGAGTATGAGTGTGACTGTGAATTCCGAAGAGATCTTCATCGGCCGGCAGCCTATTTTGGACCGGAATAATAATATTCTGGGATTTGAACTTTTGTTTCGCTCGGGCGATGTTTCCGAAGCGAATATTCTGGACGTGGCTCAGGCCTCCATCGGCGTTATCATGAAAACCCTGAGCGAGTTTGGATTGAAGGAGATTGTAGGCAATCATCATCAGGCGTTCTTTAATGTCAATGCCGAAATTTTAATGAGCGACATGATTGAATTGCTTCCAAAAGATCAAGTTGTCCTCGAATTGCTCGAAACGATTAAGGTCGATAATACGGTGATAAACCGTTGCAAGGAACTTAAAAAAATGGGGTTTCGTCTGGCCCTGGATGATTTTGTTTACAAACCGACTTTTGAGCCGCTTTTTGAATCGATAGACATCATCAAGGTTGATTTGTTGGAAATGAGCCCCGAATCGATTGAAGAGATGATTACACCGCTTAAACGTTTTCCCTTGACGCTTTTAGCGGAAAAAGTCGAAGATGCCTACCAATTTGACCGGACGCAGGCATTGGGTTTTGAGCTTTTTCAGGGTTATTATTTTGCGCGTCCCGCCATTATCAGCGGTAAAAGCATCGATCCTTCCAGTGTTTCGGTTATGAAGTTAATGGACCAGGTTTTACGCGATGCCGAATTGGGTGAGATTGAAGAAACGTTTCGGGAGAGTCCTTCCCTCAGCTACAACCTGCTGCGTCTGGTCAATTCCGTCGCCTTGGGTATGCGGGCAAAAATCGAATCAATTCGTCACGCCATTGTGCTCTTGGGGCGAGAGCAAATTAATCGCTGGGCGCAAATCCTATTATTTACACACGGGGAGACACCCGGCGGACAGAATCCCTTGCTGCAAACCGCGGCCATGCGGGGACGCTTGATGGAGTTATTGATCGGCTTCGGGGCGATGGGCGGTACAAAACGCAACGCGGATTTTGCTTTTATGTGTGGTATCTTATCCCTGATTGATGCCTTGATGCTTCGTCCGATGAACGAAATTATCAGTGAACTGAGCTTGTCCGAAATCGTTTGTGAGGCCTTACTCTCACGTGAAGGGGATCTGGGGCAAGTATTGACCCTCGTTGAAAAACTGGAGCAATGTGATTATAAATCCATTGAGCGCCTTGTTCCCTTATGCGGCCTGAATTTGAGTAAACTATTTTCCGCAGAACAAGAAGCGGCCGCCTGGACAAAAAAACTCATGGATGCCTTTTAGCCGCCCCGTTTCTTCCATCGGTTACGGTAAAAAATTAAGGAAGCTTCGATTCAATTCAAATTTCAGGTCCTGTGGTGGTATTTTAGGAACGATAATTTTGAATTAAGTTCAATGGCGATGAAGTTTTTTACAAGCATGAACTCTGCTTATTCTTCCCGTAAAAATGACACCCTATTGCCTAAAGCCCTCTTTGTTACGGCGAAATTTGTTTTAATTGTCGTACTGTTTGCACCCGCTTCATCCCGTGCAACCGAACTCATACAAGCCGTAAAAAGGGGGGATGTCCCGGAACTGGCCCGCCTTATTCAGGTGGGCGCCGATGTCAATGAAAGAGGGGAAGATGGCCGGGTAGCGCTCTGGATTGCCTCAGCCGAAGGACGCACGGAAATTGTAAGGCAATTAATCAAAGCCAAAGCCGATGTCAATGCCGCCACAAGCGACGGGATAACGCCCTTGTGGATTGCATCGGCGGCAGGCCACACCGAGATTGTCTTACACTTGATTGCCGGAAAAGCCAAGGTCAATGCGGTGACATCAAGCGGCATAAGCCCGCTCTGGATTGCTTCGGCCGAAGGACGCACGGAAATTGTAAAAATATTGATTGAAGGAAATGCCGATGTCAACCTATCCGGCAAAGACGGCATAACGCCGCTTTGGATTGCCTCAACCTCCGGTCGTACGGCAGTTGTCCGTTTGTTAAAGGCGGCCGGTGCGAAATGATAAAAGGAAGCTTAGCCCGATTCGACCACGTTTTGAATCACCGGCCAAATCCGGTCCACGATAATTTTGTAGCCTTGGGCGTTGGGGTGGATGCCGTCGGCTTGATTTAATGCGGGAACGGTGGCGACGCCTTCCAGGAAAAAGGGAATCAGGGTGAGATTAAAGCGTTTGGCGAGCTTGGGATAAACAGCTTCAAACCCGCGGGTGTAGCGTATGCCGTAGTTGGGTGGAATCTTCATGCCGGCCAGCACGACTTTGACGTCTTTTTGCTGAAGCTTTTGGATGATTTTGGAAAGATTTTTTTCCATTTCAATCAGGCTTAGGCCCCGGAGCCCGTCATTCGCCCCCAAAGCCAGAATGACGATGTCCGGCCGGCTTTTGAGAATCCATTCCACACGGCGCAGCCCGCCCGCAGTGGTTTCACCGCTCACGCCGGCGTTCACTACTTTATAACGATAGCCGTTGGTATTGAGTTTTTTGGCCAGTTGCGCCGGATAGGCCTTTTCCGAGGGGACGCCCAGTCCCGCCGTGAGGCTGTCGCCGAAGGCGACGATGACCTGTTCCTTCTTGCCGTGCACGGAATCCGTGCAGGAAAACATAAATAGCAGGGAGAAGACAAGCGTCGTGAAAAAGCCGTATTTTTTTTGAATGTTTTCTTTTCGCGGGATCATCGGTTTTTTATAGTGTACCCAATCGGATGCCCGACTTCAAACCACCCAAATTCCGCGATTCGCGGAATTTGAAACCGCCGATTCGCCGCTTGCCAAAGAAGTCTGCTTTCCGCTAAAATCCCTTGCAAATCCCGACACATGGAGATGAAAGAATGTCCGGCGATATGGCGAGCCTTTTTCCTGAATTGAAACGTGATCTGGTTGCCTTTCAAAACAAAGGCGTGCTGCCCGCCGAAAAAATCAAGGAGCTGATCAATAGCGGCTATTTGACGGCGCCGCAGCGTCTCTTGGAGGATCAGATCCAACCGGCAAGCATCGATTTGCGGCTGGGGCCGGTGGCCTATCGCGTCCGTTCGAGTTTTTTGCCGGGTCGGCATGCGACGGTGATGCGGAAGATTGAAACATTGAAAATGCATGAAATCGATCTTTCCTCTTCGGCCGTCCTGGAAAAAGGCTGTGTGTACATCATCCCGCTGATGGAGTCCCTGCGTCTGCCGCCGGAAATTTCAGCGCGGGCCAACCCGAAAAGCACGACGGGCCGGCTGGATATTTTTACGCGGCTCATCAGCGATTACGGCACGGAGTTTGAGCGTGTTCAGGCAGGTTACAAAGGCTCGCTATATGTCGAAGTGGTGCCGCGGACTTTCAGTGTTTTGGTGCGGGAAGGTACGAAACTGAATCAATTGCGTTTTATCCGCGGTTTTGATCCGCCGCATTCCGATCAGAAATTGGACAAACTGGATCGAAGGGAAACCCTGGTTTACCTGCCGAATGATGAACCCGTTGACGCCACCATTTCGGAGGGTTTGCGTATTTCCATTGATCTCCAGGGGATTTCAGGGCAGAAGATGATCGGGTATCGTGCCAAGCAGCACGCACCGCTCATCGACCTCGGGCAAGTGAATTATTATGATCCTAATGACTTCTGGGAGGCGATTCCCGCGCCAAAATCGGAAGGATTGCTGTTGAATCCGGATGATTTCTACATCCTGCTTTCAAAAGAAAAAGTCCGCATTCCTCCCGACCATGCTGCCGAAATGGTGGCCTACGATCCTTCGGTCGGGGAGTTTCGCATTCATTACGCCGGTTTTTTCGATCCGGGTTTCGGATACGGGGATAACGATATCAAGGGTACCCATGCGGTGCTTGAAGTGCGTTCTCATGAGGTGCCTTTTCTGCTTGAAGACGGTCAATTTGTGGGGCGTTTGATTTATGAAAAGTTATTGGGACGTCCGGAAAAAACCTACGGCGTGGCCATCGGCTCCTCCTATCAAAGCCAGGGACTTTCCCTGAGCAAACAATTTAAACGTTTTTAAGTGCCTTATTCGGGTGCTTATCTTGCCTTAAACGCGATCAAGACGCAGTATGATTGAAATCAAAAATCTGAAGATGTCGCTTTCCAGCGCGGGGCGGCCAGTGACGATTTTAGATGAGATCAATCTGCATGTGCCCGCGAAAGAATTTTTGGCGATTGTCGGGCCTTCGGGCAGCGGCAAGTCTACATTGCTGGGTTTGACGGCCGGGCTGGATCGTCCGACGGAGGGATCAATTGTCATTGACGGCACCTCGCTTTCCGATTTAAACGAAGATCAACTGGCCACGCTGCGCCGTGAAAAAATCGGCATGGTCTTTCAATCCTTCCATTTGATCCCGACGATGAGCGCGCTTGAAAATGTGCAGATTCCCCTGGAGCTTCAAGGGCGGGATGATGCCGCAGAAGCAGCCAGGACTTTGATGGCTGCGGTCGGCCTTGCCGAACGTTGCCATCATTATCCGGTGCAACTCTCCGGCGGGGAGCAACAGCGAGTCGCCGTCGCGCGGGCCTATGCTGGTTCGCCCGCACTGTTATTGGCGGACGAGCCGACAGGGAACCTGGATTCCAAAAACGGCGAACGCATTATTGAATTGCTCTTGAAACTGCATCAAGACCAAGGCAATACCCTGATTCTGGTGACGCACGATATGGATCTTGCTTCCCGCGCCGACCGGATCATCACCTTGCGGGATGGGAAAGTTGTCGAAGAAACACGCCGGCCTTAAAAACAACCGCTTTATTTTTAAAATGCTTTGGCGCGAAGTCCGCGGTGCGCTGCGTCATTTTGTCTTTTTTCTCTCCTCAATTGCCATTGGCGTGGGGGCGATCGTAGGGGTCGGCAATATCGCGGTCAACTTCGAGGCCATGACCGAACACGAGGCCAAAAACCTTTTGGCCGCTGATCTTGAAGCGCGCCTCAACCGGCCTTTATCGCCGGAGGGGGAGGCGGTTTTGTCCGAATTGAGACAAGCGGGCGTGCAAAGTGTGCGTGTGTCGGAAATGGTGGCGATGGCCTCAAATCCCGAATCCACGCAAACGCAACTGGTCGAATTGAAAGCGGTCGAGACGGCTTACCCTTTTTACGGCCGACTTCAACTTGATCCTCCTGTCGCGCAGCCTTTTGAAGACGAAGGTGTGGTATTTGTTGAAGAGGGGCTCTTGCTGCGCTTGAAGCTTGCGGTCGGTGAAAAAATCGGCTTGGGTGATGCGGATTTCACCGTCGGCGGCGTGGTCAGACGCGAACCCGACAAGGTCGCCGGGCCGTTCAGTATCGGGCCGCGTGTGCTCATTTCACAGGAAGTGCTGCAACGGACCGGCTTGGTCAAAGTCGGCAGCCGCGTCAGAAACCGCCTGCTTTTAAAAACGGCTGAAGACTGGCCGCTCGAAAAACTGAAAAACCATCTTCTTGAACAGTGGGCGGACGAATCCGTCCGCATCAATACCTACCGCGAAGTGCGTCCCCGTCTGCGCCGGTTTTTGGATAATTTTACGACGTATCTGGGCGTGGTCGGCTTGATTACCTTGTTGATCGGCGGCATCGGCGTGGGCGGAAATGTGCATGCCTTTTTGACGGAACGCATCAAAACCATCGCTATTTTAAAATCGCTGGGCACGGCCTCGTCAACAATTTTAAAGATCTACCTCGGTTTGACGCTCCTGCTCGGCAGCATCGGCGGATTGATCGGCATCGGCCTGGGCATCGGCGTTTACCACATCCTGGGCAACCTGCTTTCGGGTTTTCTGCCGCCGGGTTTTCATTTTCAGCTTTCTTTTACGCCGATTGCGCAGGGCGTGAGCATGGGTTTGCTGACGGCCTTGCTGTTTTCCATCTGGCCTTTGCGTGTTGTGGGAGAGGTTTCGCCTTCACGTGTTTTCCGGCATGAGGTCGAGGCGATTCCGAATCGCACGGAAAAAGGCCGTTTGGCCGGACGTTTTTTCTTGATGGCGTCGCTGGTCTTGGCCTGGATCGCTTTGGCGGTGTGGCAGGCGGATTCTTGGAAACTGGGCGGCTCCGTTGCGGCGGGCCTGGCGGTGGCGATGGTGTTATTGCTTCTTTCGGGCCGCGCGACACTCTTTTTGATGAAACACATGGGTAAGCCCCGCTGTTTGTCACTGCGCTATGGCATCACGAATTTGTACCGGCCCGGACGGCAGGTGGCGGCGATCCTGCTTTCCCTGGGGATCGCGGTCATGGTGCTCCTGACTTTGAAACAGGTCGAAAAGAACTTGATGGCGCAGCTTGAGCAGAATATTCCCGAAGCTGCGCCCGGTCTTTTTTTTATCGATATTCAATCGGACCAAAAAGAAGGTTTGATGACAATTTTGGATCAATGGGTGCTCAAGCGGCCCACGGCGCTCACACCGCTTATCCGCTCGCGGCTGGATGCGATCAACGGCCAAAAAATTTCGGAGATGAACCTGGAGGGACGGCGGGACAGTTGGTATTTCACCCGGGAATATGTCTTGACCTATCAAGAAGAGTTGCCGCAACACAATGTTGTAAAGCGCGGACTTTGGTGGGACGGGACCCCTGCGGGCCGGGAGGAGATGCTGTCTGTGGAAGCGGAAGCCGCACAGCATCTCGGTATCGATCTCGGTTCGGAGGTTCGTTTTGATATTCAGGGCGTACCGGTTTCGGGGAAGATCAGCAGTGTGCGCGATGTGGACTGGGGCAGCATGACGACCAATTTTTATTTTATTTTCCCGCCCGAGGCCCTGGCGGGTGCGCCGGAAACTTTTGTGGCGACGGTGACGGCGGACGCGGCCGATGACCACGCGATTCAAAATGCCGTGATCGATGCTTTTCCGAATATCACCATTATTCCCATACGTGAAATCCTGGAGACGATTTCGCGCATTTTGCAGGAGGTCGCGCGCACGGTGGAGTTCATGGCCATGCTGGGCTTGACCGTGGGGCTGGTTGTTGTCTCGGGGGCGATTGCGGCGACTCGCGGCCGCCGGGTGCATGAGATGGTCCTTTTTAAAATTTTGGGCGCGACGCGCCCAAATCTCATGGCGATGATGGCTGTTGAATACGCCGTTTTCGGTTTGCTTGCGGCGGTTGTGGGCGGGGGACTTTCGGTGGCCTGCGCCTGGGTCGTCGTACATTTTTTCCTGGACATCCCCTGGCAATTTGCGTGGCGGGTTTTACTCGTGGGGGGACTTGTGACGATGGTGTTGACCGTGCTGACGGGATTTTTGGTGACCTACCGGACGCTGGGCGAAAAACCTTTGGTCGCCCTGCGCACGGAGTAGGGCGGCTGCACGTCCCGATTGCAAACCGCGTCTAAGTGACAAGTGATTTTTAATAGCTTTAAAGACTATCCCGCCTGACTTTCCCGAGATTCGGTTTCTTTGATTTTTTCGTCGATCAGGTTGCGCGCGAAGAGCAGGGCTTCTTTTTGTACCTGCGCGATGCGAGGGTTTTGCTTTTTGGGCAGGCCGATTTTCATTTCAATGTATGAAGACGCACTTTCAAGATCGGGTTCATCCGCGATGAGGATCTCAACTTCGCAGGCGTCTTTGGTTTCGTAAATTTCACTGTATTGAATGTCCATGTCATCTCCTTGTTTGTTTTTAGAAAGATCGTCATTCGGGTTTCTTTATAAGAAAGCGTTTCTTTCTATTTTGTCTGCAGGTAAATTTCTTCCTCTACTTTTCATGAGATTTTTGCATATTGTAACGTAAATTGAGTTTTCAAAGGGATATTTTTAAGGCCGTCTATTGATGCTTCAGGTTTTTAAAAATCTGGTAAAATATACACATGAACCTTGATGATTCAAGAAAAGATAAATCTAAACACTCTCTCAAAAGCATATCTCGATTCAGTTTTTTTTGGGTCTGGATTTTTCCGGTATTGGTGATTTTCCTTTTCCTCTTTCCGCTTCTTTTGATCAATAATTCAAAATCGCATTATAATGAAAAACCGATCTCTGCCCGAAAGCTGAATTTAAAGGGCTTTGAGATGGTGACGACGCAGTATCTGAATGAACATCCCGAAGCTTTTCCTAAATTGATCCGCATCATAACGGATGCGGATGAGGCCCTTCAAGCACATGAGTTTCCGGTGCGCGCGGCTGTTATGAAGTGGTTGGAAGGTGCGATGCGTGAAGAAGGATTTGATGATGAAATGCCGGTGTATTATTTTTTGAGAACCGTCTATTTAAACGAATGGGAAGGCGGTTATCTGCGTCAAGTCAACGATTCCGAACGAGAATATCTCTATGATTTAATGGGGGCCATGATCGGGGGGCTGTATCGCTGTACCTGTGCGCCGCCTGAATTAAGGCAGCCTTAGAAAGGCCCTCCAATTTGAAAATCCCTTTTTCAGATCTTTTAGTTCATTGTCGCCGAATTCCGCGATCGCGGAATTCGGTTTGTCGCATTTCATTGACCTTTTTAAGTTTGATTCGTTATGCTGACGGCCATGAAAAAGCCGGTCCCGCCTGAAGTTTTCAAAAAAATACAGTATTTGCGTCAGGCCATCGAAAGCCATAATTATAATTATTATGTGCTCGATACCCCTGTAATTTCTGATGCGGAATTTGATGCGATGTTCCGTGATTTGCTTGCATTGGAAAGAGAATATCCTGAATTACTGACGCCCGACTCTCCAACGCAGCGCGTTGGGGCGCCCGCGCTTAGTGCCTTTGAAGCCGTGCAACACCGTATTCCGATGCTTTCACTGAGTAACGCATTTGATGAGCATGCCGTGATGGAGTTTGACCGTCGTGTGCGGGAAGGCCTTGAAATCGGTACGGTGACCTATGCCGTTGAGCCGAAACTGGACGGTGCTGCGATCAGCCTGATTTATAAAGACGGTGTATTGATTCAGGGGGCAACGCGCGGAGACGGCACGAGGGGGGAGGATGTGACGGAAAACATTCGAACCGTTCGCAGTATCCCTTTAAAACTGTATGGTGAAAGCGTGCCGGATTTTCTGGAAGTGCGTGGCGAAATTCATATGCTGAAAGCTGATTTTATCCGTCTTAACCGGAAACAGCGCGAACGCGGAGAAAAGCTTTTTATGAATGCGCGAAATGCCGCTGCGGGCAGTTTGAGACAACTGGATTCCAAAATGACGGCGCAGCGGCCGCTCAGTTTTTTTGCCTACGGTGCTGCGGAGATTAAAGGCTGTCCGCTACCGGAAAGCCATTCGGAAACAATGCGTCTTTTGGATCGCCTTAAAATCCCCGTTTGCCCGGAGCGGGATGTGGTTGAAGGCGTGAAGGGTTTGTTGTCGTATTACCGGCGCATGAGTGCGGCGCGTGAAGCCTTGCCCTATGATATGGACGGTGTGGTTTACAAGGTCAACGACTTGCGGCAGCAGGCTGTTTTAGGCTTTGTCGCCCGTGCGCCCCGTTTTGCGCTGGCGCATAAATTTCCTGCTGAGGAAGCTTTGACCGAGGTGGAAGAGATTACCGTGCAGGTGGGGCGGACGGGGACACTTACGCCGGTTGCCCGTTTGAAACCCGTATTTGTCGGCGGAGTGACGGTGACCAATACGACGCTGCATAATGAAGATGAAGTGCATCGAAAAGATGTGCGGGCAGGCGATACGGTGCGCGTTCGGCGTGCGGGGGATGTGATTCCCGAAGTTGCGGGGGTTGTCATTGAAAAACGGCCTGCTGAAACACAGGTTTTTGAAATGCCGCAAACTTGTCCCGTTTGTCGTTCACAGGTCGTCCGCCTCGAAAACGAATCGGCGGCGCGATGTACGGGCGGGCTGTATTGTCCCGCGCAGGTCAAAGGTGCGGTTTTTCATTTTGCGAGCCGCCGGGCGATGGATATTGAGGGCCTGGGCGAAAAACTGATTTCACAATTGATTGATCGGCAGGTTATTGAGAGCGTTGCGGATCTTTATCGTCTTACCGTTGAAGTTTTGAGCGGTTTGGAACGTATGGCGGAAAAGTCGGCGCAAAACCTTGTTAATGCGATTGAAAAAAGTAAGAAGACCACGCTTTCTCGTTTTATTTATGCCTTGGGGATTCGTAATGTGGGGGAGGCGACCGCGAAGGATTTGGCACAGCATTTTGGCAATTTAGAGGCATTGATGGCTTCCGATCAGGACGGTTTGCAGATGGTGCCCGAGGTGGGGCCGATTGTGGCGAAAAGTCTGGCGGTTTTTTTTTCGGAGACGCATAATCGTGAAATGATTCGGCGTTTGCGTGCGGCAGGCGTAACTTGGCCTGAAGGTGAACCCGAAAAAGCGCAAACATTGCCGCTGACGGGCCTGACCTTTGTACTGACGGGAACCTTAAGTCGCATGACACGGGAGCAGGCTAAAGAAAAAATCAGTGCCGCGGGAGGCAAGGTGAGTGGCAGTGTGTCTAAAAAAACAGATTATGTTGTGGCGGGTGTTGATCCGGGCCGCAAACTTGAGAAGGCAAAAAAACTTGGCATTACGGTATTAGATGAGATGGGGGTGTTGAAGCTTTTGGATGGGTCGAGGGAGTGATTCATAAAACAGTATTTTCTTCTTCTTTTTCGCGTTGCGCTTGCAGGATTTGGCGTTCCCGCTTGACTACATAACGAAAAAGTATTTCTTGATCTGAGGGTTTGAGGTCTTTAAATTCAACACTCATTTCAAAATAGGGAGGCAGGTGATCTTTGTAGGTTTTTTGTCTTGAACGGCTCACGATGCCTTTTAAAATCATTTCATTAAAGGGCAATACGGGCAGGAAAAAACGAAATTCAAGATGTTGTCCCACTGCGGCTTGTTCATTTGAAGAAAATTTCATCCCGGCGGCGCTTAAATCTACCATGTCCGCTTCGTGTGGAAAGGTCAAGGCGTCTTTGTCTTTTAAGAGATTTTTGATGAGGTAGTTGACTTTCCAATCGATCCAAAGCAAGAGTTCCAGAATCATCTCATCGCGCTGGTCGCCTGCGGCGTGTACTTTGGACGCGATGTCTGAAACCTCCGTGGCGGAGATGGGGTCAAAGCGTTCCCGTGAGGGTTCGTTATTATGCTCAAGATCGACAATCTTTCGGAAGGTGATCATGCAATCCGCGCTCACGCGCACATATTGTCTCCGTTCTTCAGTCACTTCACGCTCGTTTTCTTAATAAACCGCCGATGCTTTTGTAATGCTTAGGCGGTGCGTTGTCCTTCGAGTGCTAATGCAGGCCACTCTGTTTTGGCCGATTTTAAAATCATGATGCGGTTGCGGCCGTTTTTTTTTGCTGTATAAAGCGCTTGGTCCGCCTGATTGAAAAGTGCTTCGGGTGAGCTGATTTTTAGGGACGGGTAGTGTGAAACGCCGATACTGACGGTCATCCGGATGGGTACTTTCTCTGCGTTAAAAATGGTGTGCTCTACTCGATTTTTGATGCGATTCGCAACGATCAGGCCTTCTCGGAGGTTGGTGCCGGGCAGGATTACTACAAATTCTTCCCCACCGTAGCGAATCAAAACATCGACATTTCTCAAGCTCGATTTGAATCCCTCAGCCATTTCGCGAAGCACTTGGTCTCCCACAAGATGTCCGTAAGTGTCGTTCACTTTTTTGAAGTGATCCAGGTCGATGACCATGAGCGCCAGCGGGATGTTGTAACGATTGGCGCGCCTGAATTCTCTTTCCAGGATGCCTGAGAAGGCGCGCCGATTGAGTACCTGGGTCAATGCGTCTTTTACCGCAAGGTCTTCAACTTGTTTATACATTTCCGCATTTCGAATGGCAATGGCTAAGGGCGCAGCGGTCATCGAAAGAATTTTGGCCTGGTATTCGCTAAAAGGACCTTTGGGTTGGCTATCGTCCAAAGACAGTCCTTCAAGTCCTTTCAGGGACAGCGGGTCGGGCAGGCGAATCAAACGAAGCAGGCCGATTTTTTGCACACCGACAGCGAGGTGGACCATAATTTCGGAACCGCCGTGACGGACAAGGGCCTGAGAAAAAGGCCGGTCCTCTTTTAAAAATTCCAGGCTGTCCTGAAGGGTTTCTTCTTTTATTTTTTCAATGAAGTCGTCCGATTGCGCATGTTTGGCCGTTACACGGACTTCATCCCATTTTTTGAGATAGAGGCAGGAAATGTCGTGCTTGATGACTTTTTTTATGTTTGAAACCGATGTTTTAACGATTTCGTCAATATGCAGGGATTCGCTGAGTTTCTGGTTGAGCGCATAAAGCTCACTGAGGTCCGCATTCCATTTCCTGAGCTGATCCCGTTCTTTGGAAAGTGATTGATTTGCAACTTCCAGGCGTTTGGAAAGATTCAGGATGTTCAGAAGGTTCGCGCGGTTTTTGAGTCCTTTTCGAATCGATTTTTCCAGGCCTTTCAAGGGATACGGACTTTTCAGATAGTCAAATACGCCGCCTCTGAGCAGGGCGCTGATTCGGCCGATATCGAGTCTTGGGCCGCCCGTGAGCAGCACGCAAGCGGTTGATTGTTTGATTTGAAGCCGTTTTAGAAATTTAAAAATGCTTAAATAGGGGAAATTCGCCTCAATTAAAATTACGTCGCTTTTACCGCTGTCTTCAAGTGATGAACTAATCTGAATACGGTCGCCGCGTTGTTTGAAATGATCGATGAGTTTTTGATGTGCACCGGGATTCCGGCTGAGAAAGGCGATGTCAACTCCTTTTAGTTGACGCATCTTGTTTTGTGACATGTTGATCCCCCGCTAAACTTTCGTGTACGGTTTTTCTGAAACGATGCCCACCGGGTTTTTAAAAAATTGCTGCGGGCATTTCTGTTCTATTTTAATGACAAGGCTTCGGCGCCTGAACTATTGCAAACCCTTCTTAATGCAATAGCTATGCCACGAACGCAACAGCTATGCCACGGAAAGAAGGGTCTAAAAAAACGGTTTTTAAACCGGGGTCTTTAGAGAATTTAAGGGATGTGGGGATAGGCTTGTCCCGAACGATTGTAAACTTTGAGGAGTTGGGATCTAAGGGAGTGAAGCAGTTCTGAATGATTGTCGGCAGCTTGGTTTGGGGTCGCGATATTTTCCAAGTGTGCGGGCGGGGTCTCCAGTATTTTTTTGAGGTGTGTTAATAATCGGTTGTTTTCTCTAATTAATTTGACCCGCTCGACTGCATTTTTAACGACGATGTAAAGTTCATCCAATTGAAAGGGTTTGGTCAGATAGTCATAGGCTCCTTCACGAATGGCGTTAATGGCGGAGTGCAGCGAAGCATAGCCTGTAATGAGAATCACAAGGGTTTCGGGTGAATCTGCCTTGATTTTTTTTAAGAGGCCGATCCCGTTCAGACCGGACATTTTGAGGTCGGTGATGACCAGTTCAAACCCTTTTTCGTCAAAGAGTTGACAGGCTTCTTCTCCACTTTTGGCAGCGGTGACGCGGTAGCCTGCTTCAAGCAGGGCATTTTGAAGGAGTTCTCTTGGCCCACGCTCGTCATCAACAACGAGAATATGAATGGGGGATTGGGGTTCTTGGTGTGCGGACATTTTTTAGGACTCCGTTCGGTGATCATTTTCCACGTCCGGGCGCGTCCGGGCATTGAAGCGCATAAAAGATTCTTCAGAGGGTGTAAGTGTATCCGGACGCATCTCACTTTCTCTGACTTTTTTTGTCTCTTCTGTTTCGCTGCGTTTTAGTTGTTCCAAATGCGCGTAGGTTCTCAAAACATTTTGAATTTGATGTGCCTGTATTTGCATCCGCTACCCTGTATTGATAAAAAGTTGTACTTCTCTATCGGAAGCGGATGGGCGAAACTTGAGGATTTTTTTATGAAGCGGAACTGTTGGCTATTTTTATTGCCCGGCCCGGGTTTCATCCTCCATCCCTTGGGAGATAAGGAAACGCCGCTTTGTTTTGCTCACCTGTTGTTTGCGGCGTTCATCGTTTTTTTGGGTTGAGGACATTAAAAAGACATTGTGATATCCTGAAAAACAGAGCGGTTTAGGGGGATCGTGATGTCAGAGAAAAAAACACATTTTTCCGAAACAAAAACGGCTGCCCTACTTTATCGTACGGATCCCCTGATTATGAAGTGGCATTATGAGATTGATTATAAACATTCCTATGCCCAAGATTCGCCCTTTTTTGTCGGTCTGACAAAAGGAGAACTCTTGGGCAGCGCATGTTCCCATTGTGAAACTGTTTTTGCGACACCCCGCGCACATTGCATGTCTTGCGGAAAGAAGACAAGGTGGATGGCATTGCCTGCATCTGGGAAAATTCATACCTTTACGACCTGTTATTTTGGTGGAGAGACTTTCTTAAAAGAGACGCCTTTTACATTGATCCTGGTCGAATTTGAGGGTGTGGATACGCTTTTTCTTTCGCGTCTTATCGCTGCGGCCGATGAGATGATTGAAATCGGCATGCCGGTCCAAGCGCAGTTTTTAAAAAATAGCCGGTTCTTAGCGACAGATGTTTATTTTGTTCCTGTTTAAACGGAGCAATGACATTCCTGATCTATATTAAGGAGCAGTTTTATTCAATTTTCACTTACGGCGGAAGAAAGCTTACTTCGGCAAACTGTTCGGGATTTTGCCTTAAAAGAGATTGCGCCGGATGCCGTTGCACGGGATGAAAGCGCGAGCTTTCCACATGCGCTCATTCCAAAAATGGCGGCGCTTAAATTATTGGGCATTACGATTCCGGAGGCTTACGGAGGGGCAGGTTTAAACGCCTTGGCTTTAGCGATTGTTCTGGAGGAAGTCGCTGCGGTTGATGGTGCGGCAGCTCTCATTTTGGCTTCACATAATTCTCTTTGTACAAGCCATCTCTATGTTTTTGGAAATGAAGACCAGCGTAAACGCTACGTCATGCCTTTGGCGCAGGGGAAAACGCTGGGGGCTTGGGCTTTGACGGAAGCCGGTTCGGGTTCCGACGCGGCTGCGATGGAGACCCGCGCCGTGCTTTCGGGGGACGAATGGGTTATCAATGGTGGAAAATTGTTTATCACTCAGGGTTCCACGGCGGGTATTTATGTCATCATGGCCCGGACAAATCCTGAAAAGGGGAATAAGGGGATCTCTGCGTTTGTTGTGGCGCGTGATACGCCGGGGCTAAGTATCGGAAAAATTGAGAAGAAACTGGGGGTCCGCGCCTCGGATACGGCGGCGCTTTATTTTGAAAATTTACGTCTCCCAAAAGAAAACCTCGTGGGGGAGTTGGACCATGCTTATGAAAATGTGCTTTCGATTTTAGATGGCGGGCGCATTGGAATTGCCGCAATGGCCTTGGGATTGGCCCGGGGCGTAATGACGCGTTCCATTGCTTACGCCGGGAGGCGGTCTCAGTTTGGGAAAACCTTGGGTGCGTTTCAGGCGATTCAGGCAAAGTTATCTGACATGGCGACGGAAATCGATGCGGCCCGGCTTTTAATTTATCAGGCGGCTTTTTTGAAAGATGCGGGAAAACCCTTTCAGATGGCGGCGTCTGAGGCTAAACTTTTTGCTTCTGAGCTTGCGAACCGTGTGACAAATCAAGCGATTCAAATTCACGGCGGGCTGGGATTGATGCAAGAGGCTGAAGTTGAACGCTATTTCCGAGATATGAAACTCTGCGAAATCGGTGAGGGCACCTCGGAAATCCAGAGGATGGTGATTGCGAAAAACCTTTTGCGATAGTCCGGAGAAGACCGTTCAAGCGGTTTTGAGCGGGGACATGCGTTCTGCTTCTCAATTGCTCACTTTACTCGAAAGGCGTGATGTTCAGGCACTTCCCATGCTTAAGGCCCTTTACCCTCATACAGGCAAAGCCTTACTTCTGGGGGTGACCGGACCGGCGGGCGTGGGAAAAAGTACCCTGATTAATCGTTTGATTACGGTATTCCGAAAAAAAAGGAAATCTGTCGGTGTCTTAGCCGTTGATCCCCGTAGTCCGCTCTCCGGAGGCGCAATTTTAGGGGATCGCCTTAGAATGCACGAACATTTTCTGGATAAAGGCGTTTTTATTCGAAGTTTGGCGACACGGGGATCCTGGGGAGGCATTAGTCCGTCCCTCTTTGGTGCGATTCATGTTCTGGATGCGATGGGCAAGGAGATCATTATCATTGAAACAATTGGGGTGGGGCAGGATGAAGTCCGAATCGCACAATTGGCGGAGACTGTTTTAGTGGTGCTCAGCCCGGGCATGGGCGATGCGGTTCAAACCATGAAGGCGGGTTTGCTTGAGATTGGCGATGTGATGGCAGTGAATAAGGCTGATGTGTTGCAGAGTGATCCGCTGCGACAAGAATTACAGGAGAGTGATCCCAATCGTCCTGTGCTTGAGGTGTCGGCTGAAGCGGGGAGCGGGATCTCCGAGTTGCTTTCGACTCTGGAAGGCTTTTTTAAAAAAAAGGATCTTGTCCGCTCCAGGAAGGCGCGTTTTGCGCGAGAAGAGCTTCAGTGGCTGCTTTATGAAAGACTGGAAGCGCAGGGTAAAGGCTTTCCATTTACGGAGGATTTGATTTCACAGGTTGTGCTTCGAAAAAAAGACCCCTATACATTGATTGAAGGCTGGGAGAAAGAACGGAATTAGGATTTTTTCTTGAGTTCCATAATGACCAGCTTGGCCACATCTTTTAAGGTCTCAAAGACGCCATCGCCTTTTGGCGCGATGGCGTCATATGCGGGGACTTTTCGGGGGTTCAGTGCCTCGTCCATTTCTTTGACGGGCACGGCATTTGGCAGATCACGTTTGTTGTATTGGATGACGTAGGGCAGTTCTTCCAGATTAAAGCCGTGTTCTTTTAAATTAAGGATGAGATTGTCCATGCTTTCCAGGTTGGCTTCCATGCGCTCGACTTGAGAGTCGGCAACAAAAATTACGCCGTCTACCCCGCGTAAAATCAGTTTTCGACTTGCATCATAAAAAATTTGTCCCGGTACGGTGTAAAGGTGAAAACGGACTTTGAAGCCTTTGATATCGCCTAGAGCCAAGGGCAGAAAATCGAAAAAAAGCGTGCGCTCCGTTTCCGTGGCCAAAGAAATCATCTTGCCCTTGCTGTCCGGGCTGATTTTTTTATAGATGTACTGGAGGTTTGTGGTTTTCCCGCAGAGGCCGGGACCGTAATAGACAATCTTGCAAGAAATTTCGCGCGCGGAATAATTAATAAAAGACATGGTTTACACTCTCGGGAAAGCCGGTTCATTCATGTTGATTTTTCGGATGAAAGCAAGAAAACGGACTTGGAAGTATTGAGCCAATGTTCTAACCAAATAGACTTTCAATATCTTCTTCGGTAATTTCTGTGAAGGGTGATGATCCGCCTTGCTGAGAATCTGTTTTGGCCATTTTTTCCGCCAGTTTATCAAAGACCTCTGTCAAAGCGGTGACGCTCCGCTTGACGCGCAAACGAATGAGGCCGAGCGAAGAGCGATCATCAAAAACAACGACAAGAATCGCGCGTTGGCCGACGAGGGAGATGTGGATGTTATCCTTTTCTCCTTCGTGAAATAAGATTGAAAACTCTTTTTCACCCAGAAGTTTGGCCATCCCGCCGGTGGCTGCAATGTTTCCGGCCGTGAGCGATGCCAGTGAAGTTGTGTCGATATCCCCGGTTTCGCCGATACTCGCAATGAGTTGTCCATCTTTGTCGACGAGAAAAGAAACTTTTGCTCTGGCAAGTTGATTGAGTTTTTGTAACTCTTTATCAATGAGTCTGGAATCCTCTTCAAATAACACAAGTCCGGGATTTAACATCTCTTTTTTGTCCTCAAGTAACGCGTGACTCCTGACATTTTATTTATACCACCAGAATCCTAGTTGCGCAAATGGGTGTGAACGGTCATTAAATATTGAGGAAAGTAGCGGCGCGGCCTTTAGCAGAAGGCGAGCGGCTTAATGAAGGGTCGGAGGCAGATAGAGGGGTGATTAAGCAGTAAGTTATTGATAATAAAAGATTTTTTATGTAAGGGAGATTTTTTGTCGCCTGTTTGATATTTAAGGAAGTTCCTTAAATATCAAACAGGCTTGGTCTTTTGAGGGTTTATTCCATTAAGTCATCGTAGGCTTCGGCTTCATTCATGCGTTCGACAAAATGATCCGCCCAGGTGAGGTAGAGCCGTCCTGCATCTTTCATGGCCAGCACGCCTTGTTCTAAACTTCGAAGATCTTGCTCATCGGCACCGTCTTGTTTTAGGGCTAAAAGACGAGCTTCAAAGACAAGGTTGAGTTGCTCCATGGATTGGAGTACGCTTTCTAAAGATGTTTTGATTTTTCCTTCCATGGCAAACCTTTCTGTTCTGATGTTGAAGCGCCGGGATAAAAAAATCCCATCACTCAAAAGCGATGGGATTTAAACTGCAAAACAAACATTCGTTTAGCGATGGACGAGTGTAATGGCATTGTGTTTCGCAGCGCTGCAGACAACAACACAGAGTTCACAGCCTTTGCAGCGTTCTTCCACGACCTCCGCGACTTGTTTTTCCTTGTTAAAAATAATTGTGTTCGCTTCCGGACAATACATAATACAGAGACGGCATCCTTTATTTGCAACACATAAGTCATCAATTACTTCGGCAACAGCGTACATTCAGATCTTCTCCCCTAATTTAAAGCCATATCTCATTTATAAGGAAGCTTTGATTAAGTCTGGGTTGAATTCTTCCAGAGATAGAATGTTCAGAACTTAATCAGAGCTTCCTAAACCAACATCGGTGTCTTAAGTGTCTCTGCCCACTCCGCACCTAAGTCGTAAACGCGGCGAATGGTTTCCATATTTTTCTTTAAGAGCTGCTCTTTTTTTGCAAATTTTTTCTTGATCGCCTCGTCAAGTGTCGCCGTCCCGCCCGATGCGACATATTTTTTCCCGAAACGATCTTGAATCGCAGCTTCCATTGCGTCCATGCCAACGATTTTTGTGGCGCCCATCAAGGCGCCCAGCATGCCCATGTTTGTGGCAAGCTCGGTGCCGGCAATATCTACCGCCAGGGTTGTTGCCGCAATATAAAAAATAGGTACATTTTGTTTTTCGAGAAATTCGAGATCATCTTTCTCCAGAGGAAGCGGTTCGTCTGAATTGATGATCAGCAGCCCTCCGGGCTTGATGCCGGAATAAAAAGGCATGGTATAACATTTTCCCATCGTAATAACTTGAGGATGAAAAACCATGATCACATCCGGATAAACCAACTCACCCCGGTCATAAATGCGTTCATCCGCCATACGAACGTAGCTCTCGGCCGGGGCCATCCTTTTTTCGGCGCCAAAGAAGGGGTTAGAAATCGCATATTTCCCTTCCTTTGAAGCCGCCGTCGCCAAGACATGGGCAGATGTCACCACACCTTGACCCCCGAGTCCTGACATCCTCAAGTTAACGCGCTTCCTCATTTAAAACTCCTTCAGCCTAAAATTTTAGCAAATATACTTCAGCTGTTACTTAGTGACGATTGCTTTTTTCCTTTTTCTTTTCTTGGGATTTACTGTGTCCAGATAGGCTCGTGCTTCATCCGAAACATATTCTTCAAACTCAAAACGTTTGTTCGGTCCTTCCGAATCTCTCATTTCCTGAAGCCCTTCCATCATTTGTTTTCCAATCTCCAAAATGCAGGGCGTGTACAACTGGATGTAGGTCGGTCCGACTTCTCTTGCAACGAGGATGGCTTCGCGAATGGCCTTTTCCACACGGTTTGGTTTGCTCACGGTCATTTTAACCACATAATGACACCCTGAGCTTTTTGCAATTTCAGGGAGCGGGACCTTGTCAAATTTTTTGCCCGCAGGTGCCATTTTAGCAACGAAGCCTTTCTGCATCAGTCCGCTGGATTGCCCACCGGTATTGGCATAAAGTTCGTTGTCAAAACAAATGGTTGTGAATTTTTCTTGACGAAACCACGATTGCAGTGTCATATCGAGGCCGATGTCCACGGTTGCTCCGTCTCCCGCAAGTACAACGACGTCTTTCACTTTGTCGGGAAAACGATAGGACAAGGCTCTTTTCAGACCGGAAGCGACGGCATTCTGGTTACCGAAGAGGGAGTGAATATTGTGCACGGCCACATGAGGGAAAACAAGGCTTGTACATCCGGTCGAGCCGACCATGATGGTGTCTTCAGGGGCAGGAAGACAGGCGAGCACGTATCGAAACGCGATCGATTCGGGGCACCCTGCGCAAAGGGAATGTTCTTCAATGAGTTCTTTGGATTCCCCAACGTCTTTCCATCCGCGCCCTTCCTTGCCGTAGGTGCCTTCTTCAACCAATTCCTGATATTCGACGGGCATGATGTCGTAAAATTCTTGGTTGATTTTAATTCTTTCTTTAGACATGGAGCGTCTCCTTTTTCTGGGCAAGCACTTTTTTGATTTCTTCGACAATGACTTCCGGAGGCATGGTCATGCCGCCGGCCACGTGAGGGCCGGCGATGACACGATGATTGTCCGGAATCGCAGCTTTAATTTCACGGGCCATCCATCCTGCGACGTTAAATTCCGGAACAAAAATAATCTTCGCATTTTTTGTAGCCTGGCGGACTTCCTCGTACGGGAAGGGACGAATCGTTTTTATTTTAACAATACCGATCTTAATGCCTTCTTCAGACAATAGGCGTGCGGCTTCACGGCCCTGAGCCACTGCAGTGCCTGAAGAAATGATTAAAATTTCGGCATCGGTGTTTTCTTCTTCGATCAAACCGCCAAGTAGACGAATCGTGTGTTTACGTGATCGCTCGCAAGCGGCGCGTGTTTCCTGTTGCCAACTGGCCTGGGTCGCGTAACTGATGTAGTTGCTCTTCATCACAAAAGGGTCACGCATCATGCGAACGGGAGGGACTTCCATGTCCATGCAAGGCATGGGGTTCCGGTAGGGATTGTAGGGTGGAAGGGACAAATCTGCAGAAGGAATATAAACATCATCTTTTGTATGGCTCACAAAAAAACCGTCAATGCAGATCGCAATGGGCAGATGCACATCAGGTTCTTCGGCAACCATGAAGCCTTTGAGCAGATAATCAAAAAAATCCTGCGCGGATTCCGCATGCCAAATCAACATGCCGGTGTCGATGATGAGGCCGATTTCCAAGGTGTCGGGTTGAATACTTAAAGGGGAGTTGACTCCTCTGACCATCATATTGAGCATAATAGGAAGCCGTGATCCGACCCACATCGGGAAGTTTTCATAGGCGCGAAGGGTTCCAGGACCCGATGTTGTTGTGAAAACACGCGCGCCACCGAATGAAGCGCCTGCGCATTCGGACATTACGGCAAATTCGTTTTCGCCGCGAAAGTACTCGCCGACATAACCTTCAACCCAAAGATCTCCGACCATTGCCGCGGCTTCACTTTGCGGGGTAATGGGATAGGAAATTGAAACATCGACGCTTGCCCGTCTTATGGCTTCACGAACCACTTCACTGCCAGTCATAAAAAAGCGTTCGCGGGGTGCTTCGTAAAAAAGATAGTCTGAATCGACAATTTTCTGGCCTTTTTTATTAAATGTGCCGATGAGAGATTTTGAATCCATCTCTTCCCTCCTTTTATATATAAGGTGATAAAGCCTGTCGCTTTTTAAGCGGACCCGTTATTTACCGCAAAGTTGCCGGAAGCCTTCACACGCTCAACCGTATCTGCTAATTTGTTGATCTTTTCGGGCGTTGCGTCCCGGAAGGTCAGCATCGCATCTTCGTGTCCTGCCTGGGCACACATTGCGATAGTATAACAATCGGTTCCGCCCCGTATAATTTTGAGGGACAAATTAGCCATATGGCAATGCACGCCGACAAACATGCAAACGTCGATTTTATTGTGCCAGATGGTGAGATTGGGGTGGTTTGGGTTAATTTCGATCTCGGGATTGATTTTAGGATATTTTGGCCGATAGTCAGGCATTGGAATATGCAAGGCACTCGAATTGTGGGCTTTTAGGACATCATAAAGGCGTTTGATGGCGGTCGCTTTTTTTGCGGCCGTTTCATTCCAATTCCATAAAACAAGCGGTCCCGGAAAAATGGTGGGTACTTTGGCCGAAAGAAATTGTCGCGCCGCTTCCTCCATTACAAGATCTTCATGTGCGACACTTCCCGTGATCAGACCTTGGCCCGGATCAGGAAGAATCACGCCTTCGCAGGCCGCTGCGGGGGGTAAAAATGCCTCCGGGCCCTTTAAAACACTATAGTTTGACATGAACCAAATCCCCTTTTGTCACTTTTCGTTGTTGGTTGAGTACTGATAATGAATGGTACATCTCCTAATGATACCAGTTCATTTGCGCAGAAGAAGCTTCCTTTAAAAAATAAATCACGGGAAGGGAGGCTCCTCATTAAAACAGTGCGCTTTGTGTTTGGAATCGTTTTGCGGGGGCGGGAATGCCCGTAAATAAGAATTTAGAGGAAAATTATCCTCTATAGGGATAAATAAATGATAAGCCATTTGGAATAAATAGCATAGCCTTTCTCGCCAAGTCAAGAATTTTTCAGATAATTTTCGATGTCCGTTGTTTCTTTTTTTAATCCTCCTTTTTTTTGATCTATCTATGTATTTTGTTTTATTTTTTTATTTTTGAGAATAGGGTTTTATTGAAAATAATGATCCAGGATATTCGAGTCATTTCATTCTTTAAGCGTTCTTCCAAAATGACAGAAAGCGTGTTGTTTCGTTTAAGGAAGCTCTGATGAAGCTATGAATTGTTTTTTCGAAGTTAAAGTTCACCATAGACTTCATCAGAGGCTCTTAAAGCCAATTGGTCAACATGATGCCGAGGCCGTGCGATTTGTTGAATCACGATAATCAATCAGGCTTTCGCCATAGCCATTGATTTTATTATAAAAGGGGAAGGTCCAATCCTCTTGAATCGCCCCTCTGTTTTTTTTCGCAGGTTGTTTCGCAAGATGAATCCAAGCGTATATTCTCCCACCCGGTAATGCGCCAAAAATTCTCCATTTTGATAAAAGGCCTCCCAGGACAGGTGAAGCATCGTATGAGAAGGCGCTGTAAGGTGTAATGCCGTGTTACGAATTCCGAAAAGTGTTCTCAAAAAATAAAATGCGAAGGACGTCTTTGTGAAATACATCTTATAATATATTGAAAAATAAGAAGTTTATTTAAGGTATGATTTTTGCTTATTAGAGTATAGCAAATACCGGGTTTTCAAAAAGCCCCCCTCGTTTGAGGGGATTGCCTTGTCTGAGATGAGAGAGTAGGCTTTAAATATGGGGTTTGATCTATTTAATTTGTAAAAAGGTAATTTTAGGAGAAAAGGAATGGGTGCAAAAAAATCTATTAAAAGAATCGGACTTGCGGGTTTGACTCTGCTTTTAATGACCTCTCAGTCATGGGCGATGGGAATATCGGATTTTTTTCAAGCGGGCAGTGCCTATATCACCCATGTTGTCGCACATGAAACAGGACATAATGCGATGGCGCATATGGTGGGAGGCCGGGATGTTCAAATGGATTTTTTTCAGCAGCGGAGTGGAAGCTTTTTTGTGGGGATTTCTTCGGTCGGGGAGATTGAGAAAAAATCCGTTTTGCCCTTTAGAGCGGCAGGCCTTGTCTCCTCAAATCATACCTTTGATTTGGCATTGTCGAGTTATCGCGCACGGCCTTCGACCTATAATAAAGCCTTGCTTTTTTTCTCCGGAACAGATTTCCTCTGGTACTCTGTTTGGTCGTTCTATATTAAGGGAAGCAATGATCCGGGATATGACCCCGTTGGTATTTCTCAAGAGACGGGACTTTCTGCTGAAGTGATTGTGAGTGTTGCGCTTTTTCAAACGGCCTTAAATGCTTTCCGTGTCTATTCCGGCCACGATAGCTATATGCCCTATATTGCTGTTGATGATGAAAGAATGAATGTGGGCGTGCGTATGCGGTTTTAGGAAGCTCTGATCAAATCTCACATTTTCATACCCCAAATCAGCGATTGAATTAAAGCGTTCATGAAAAAACCCGTTGCGGTTTCTTGACCCGCCGCTCTTGATGCTGCACGGCGGCGGGTCTGCCGGTCTTCGTGGATTTCAGCCAGGAGCGCGCCGATGAGCCGTTGTGCCGAGGCCTCGTTCGGCAAAGATGCGAATCACGCGTTCCCTTCGACGAATCTCCTGAATCAAACCTTCCTGCATGTTGGTGGATTTCAATCGCCGCCGGTATTTTGAAGGCAGAGCCATCACGGCCAGGGCATCTTCCAAACCGGCCTCAAGGTGTAACCCTCCCATATAATAGGGGCATATAAAAATAGAGTTCTCCAGCGTAAACTACGCGAAGAAGGAGGACGGGATGAAAAAGTCACGATACAGCGAAACACAGATCATCAAGGTTCTGAAGGAAGTTGAAGGCGGGAGGCTCGTCAAAGAAGTCTGTCGGGAATACGGGATCTCGGATGCGACCTACTACAACTGGAAATCGAAATATGGTGGAATGGAGGCTTCAGATATAAAGCGGCTCAAAGAGTTGGAAGAGGAGAACCGGCGACTGAAACATATGTATGCTGAGTTGAGCCTAGATCGTAAGATCCTGAAGGAGATTTCTGAACTGAACTGAACTGAACTGAACTGAACTGAACTACTTCACTTTAAAAACATCTTTTTATTGTCCAGTCAATGGGGTCCACTTCTGTCCACTTCTTATTACCGCCGCAATGATGTGGTTTTATTTTGAAATCTGTTTTTTTGGATGATGGCCAAAGTGAAGGTATAATAAAATTTCCAATCCAATATGATCCAACGCAGGAGTATTGAGAACCCCATGAAAAATATATGCTGAGCCCACCTTTTTCTTCCCTTCAGGTGTTTCCAACAAAAAAGAAATTTATTGCGATTTGAGATGATTTTTCGATTTAAATGAGATTGTGTGCGTTCCATTGTAGCGCTTGCATGGTGGTACACAATACTTTTAGGCTCATAGATAACTTTAAACCCTTGTTGTATCGCCTTCAATGGAAGGTCTGAATCCTCCCAATAATATGGGGAAAATATGGGGTCAAATCCTCCCAATTTTTGGATGAGATGTGTGTCCGCAATAAAGCAGCATCCTAGATAGGCGTATTCGACATCAAATTTTTCTGTCGCTATTTTTTTATAGCTCGGTCTAAACCGCAAGAGGCCTCGTTTAAAATAGAGGTAAGCTTTTTTGTCAATGTTAATGACGTGATCTCTTTTTCCCTTGTAGTTTACGATATCCCCTTTTACAGCAAACACATTTGGAGTATCGAAGTGTTTTACGGCGAAAGAAAAATAATTTTTGTCAAAGGTCACATCTGTATTTACGATGCAAACCAAGTTATTCTTAGCATATTGAATGCCTTTATTGCAGGTCAGGGAAAACCCGGAGTTGATTTCATTATTTAAAATAATAATATCCGGGTACTTTGATTTTAAAAAAGTGATGCTGTTGTCGTTTGAGCAGTCATCAACAACAATGATCTCATATTGAAACTGGTGTGCGTTTAAAGCTTCATACAGAGAAGGTAAGTTGTCTTCTAATAAAGATTCACCGTTGTAGTTTGGTAATACAACTGAGAGTGTTTTTTCTGCCATTTATATTGCCCTGAAATTTGTGCTTTGAATCTGAAATTTTATCTCTTGAAAAATTTACCCCAAACTTCATTCGAGCTTCCTTAAGTCATTTTATGGCTTTGAGTTTGACAAAGAGTTCGTAACAAGGGTACCTCCAAGTATAATATTTTTCATATTGTCGAGGGGAGATATTAAATATTAATTTCCCAATTTTCCCACGAAGACCGGAACTAAATATAAGTGTTTTCTTTAAATAATCAAACTCGATATTCGTATATTTTACCGTATCAATATCTCTTACAAAATAATCGAAAGTATCATAAGTGAAAGGACGTTTGTGTGTCGGGTCTCTGAAAAACCCAATATTGCTGACATGCGGAACCGTAATTTCTGCGATGGCGTTTGGTTTTAAGATTCGATGAACTTCTTCCATTATTTGTACAGTGTTACTTAAGTGCTCAAAACAATGGTTGGAGCGAATCAAGTCAATAGAATTGCTGAGAAATGGCAACCGGTTACTATCCAAGTCTGCGACCAAATCGACCTTTTTTCCGGGAAGAATATCGACCCCAATTTCATCGTCTCGTTTATGGGGACCGCAACCTAAATTGAGGATTTTCACTGGAAGTTATCCTTGATGTTGATTTTTAAAAGGCAGTATTTAATTGGGGTATTGATTGGTATTTTGAAAATTTGTAAAATTATGTAGTAATTGCTGAGCCTTTACAAGCGTTGTATTTTGAGTGATCCATTGCATCGTGTTTTTTTGAAGAACTCGATATTGCTCTTCGGAAATACGGTCTATTTTGTCCATTAAATCGTCATAGTGTTTGTATGTAATAGAGTTTGTTTCATTTAAGCCATGTGGTGCGCACGTTGTCGGTTTTTTTTCAAGGTCTTTAAAACAAATCACAGTCCCATTTGCTGCAATTTCATAATGTCGCATGCAATCCCATCCGCCCCTTTTCATTGTAATTCCAAATTTTGAACTTTGTAAATCAGCATAATAGCCTGACTCATTATCGAATACATATTTGGAGTGACTTTTGATTTTTTTCGATATCTCAAGATCGACAATGTGGTTAGGGAATAATTTTTTTTTGGACGGTAGATGTGTGACAATTTTTTCTTCCGGGATTGAAAATGAAATGGGTCTTATGTTTTTAGGAGTTAAGAGCTGTCCGCAAGAGATCGAAGGTGGTAAATTAAACCAACGACTTTTTACGGTATCTCGAGTCCACTCTCGTTTGTAGTACAAAAATTTCTTGTGGAGCTTTTGTATGTTCCAATAATAGTGTTTTTTATAGAAAAAACTTCGATAGGGGAAAATAGCTGGAGTATCCTCTCCATCGCATAGGATCGTATTTTCTTTTCTTAAATAAGGGAAGAGCTGATATAGATAACCATATTGTCTATAAATATCTGAAAATATAATTAGATCAAAATCTTGTTTTTTTACCTTTTCAAAAACACGACTTCGGTCAATTGAAATGTCATCCAATGTCCGATACAGGGTAAATCCATTTCCATATAATTTTTGTGAACATGGATGGTTTTTGTACATACAGTATTTTTTTGGAAAATCAATGAGGTTTTCCCCCAGAAATTGGCGAAAACCGTGGAGCAGGGAATCGGAAAGGTAGTCTTCCACATCGGTCGTGAAAAACAAAATTTTCATTTTGTAAATTTTGTTCACGAGAAATTATTGCTCGAAAAAATGGATTCTTTTATTTCGCCAGAAGTGGATCCCAGAAATTGGACAGGGTCTTAAGTGTGATCTGCTGGGTTTGAATACCTCTCATCATGCCGCTTTTGGCAAGTTGAGGTGGCCCTTATATGCCTCATCAGGGGTCAGTCGGTCAAGCCCCTGATGTCGGCGATCCTCGTTGTAATACTCAAAATAGCTCCCAATGCCTTCCCTTGCTTCTCGGGTAGTTTTGTAGGCCTTCAAATAGACTTCCTCGTATTTCAAACTACGCCACAGCCGCTCTACAAAGACATTATCGACCCAACGTCCTTTCCCATCCATGCTGATCAATACTCCGGCTTCTTTTAATACGCGGGTAAAGGACTCGCTTGTGAATTGTT
>JALUVJ010000132.1 GCA_027020665.1 Nitrospira sp. | reverse complement strand
AATATCTCCCTCGCTTGATTTAAGATGTCCGGTGAAATACCACCATTCAATAAGGTAGTCCGCGTGATTGCCATGATCTCTTGGAAAAACAAAGACATAACCGGGCACCGCTTTTTTAAAACGGCCCGTTTCCGCCACAGACCGACCCGTCGAAAAAAAACACAAAACAAACAAGGTCAGAAAAAGAAACCCGGTTTTATTCATAAGCGACGGCCTCTTTTAAATCGGTTTTTGAGGCGCGTTTTGCAGGGAGATAGCCCGCGATCAGAGCCGCACTGATGGCGAGTAAAAAAGAATGCAGGATCACTTGGAACGGAAAATGGAACTGCAAGGTCCAGCCGAAGGAAGCTTTGTTGATGACAAAAATCAGCACTAACGAGAGAAAATAACCGCAGATGAGTGCAATGAGGTTTCCAATGAGGCCCATGTAAAATGCTTCGGCCAAAACGATGCGAATCACCTGTGCCCGGGAGGCCCCGATGGCGCGCAGGATACCGATTTCGCGTTTTCGTTCCAAAATCGAAACGAACAGGGTATTTGCGATGCCGAGCAGAGCGACGATGATGGCAATCCACTCCAGGGCGTAGGTGATAAGAAAGGTCTGGTCGAAGATGTCCATGATTTCACGTTTAAAATGCACCTGTGTCGTAAAAGCGAGCCCTTCTTTTTCCCCCCATTGTGAAAGCAGGCTTTGGCGAACGGCATCCGCCTTGTCGGGTTCGTTCAGGTAGATTGCAGCCACATCAATGTCCTGATCCGCCCAATGATTTTTGAGCTGAGCACGGTCGATGACCATCTTGCCGCCGTCGGTCCCGTAGTCATAAAAAACCCCGGCGACCGGAAAGGCCGTCATGCCTTGTATCGATGGTAATTCCAGCACGTCCCCCTCTTTTAATTGAAAGCGGTTTGCAAGCACTTCAGAGATCAAGACCGCGCCTTCATCAATCGTTTTTTGAATGACGGCCTCCGACTCTCCGGACCGGAAGAGATATTTACTGTATCGGCCGTGCACACGAAGATCCCGGCCCGCAAGTTCAACGGACTCATCACGAAACAAAATCATTCGAGAGCGATACCCGTCAACGGCCTTGACTTCGGGCATGGCATCAATTTTAGACAAAAGCCCTTCCGGCAAGGTTTCATCCGATTCACTCGACATGTAGGATACGGGAAAAGCAAGTACGTCCGACCGGATGTTTTGATCGATCCAGAGCACAACCGTGGTTCTGAAACTTTCAATCATGATGACCACACTGATCATCATCGCCAGCGCCCCCATGAAGGCGGAGATAGTCGGGGCGTTCCGGCGAATGGCCTGTTGCAAATGGCCCTGCGCCAGTCGCCAGGACGGCGCGCTGCGTCGGGACAAAAAATGAACGCCCTTTGAAAACAGAAGGATGCCCGAAGGCACAAGCAGCGAAAAGGCCGTCAGTAATAATGCCGAAGCGGCATAGCCGTTCCACGAAAATCCCCGATTGGCCGGCATTTGAGAAAAACCGAAAGCCAATACGGCGCAGAGGGCACCCGCCTTCGTCAGTCGAAGATGTTTCACACCGTCTTCCTCCGGCCCGTATACGCCTTCCATCGCTTCACGTGGCTTTAGGCGTGCCGCCTGCCACGCCGGATAAAGGGCAGAGCAGGCCGAAACAACGGCCCCGATCGCCACCCCTTCGATAAAAACGGGCAAGGGCAGAGAAAAGGGCGAAGGCGGAATGGAAACATAGAGCGAGGTCACCGTTTTTGAAAGCACCCGCACCACCCAACGCGCCAGCAGCGCACCGACCCAAACCCCCAGAAATCCGCCGGCCGTGCCGATGACGATGCCTTCGATCGTAAAAAGCCGAAAGATCTGCTTGCGATCCACCCCGATCGCGCGCAGTAAGCCGATTTCTTTTCGCCGATGCACAACAGAAACCAGCAGGGTATTGTAGATCAGAAACAGGCCCACAAAAAGGGAAATGGTGCTTAAGGCCGTGAGGTTCATTTGAAAAGAAAAGAGCATTTTTTCGATTTGTTTGTTGCGTTGCTGGGGACGCCGGATGAGCACCTGCGTCCCGAGTTGTTGATCCAGCCGCGCGATGATCGTTTCAAGCGATGTGTTTTCATCCGTAATCAAGTCGATCCGGTCGAGTTGTCCGGGTTTGTCCAATCGCCACTGCGCGGCGGCAATATCGATCAGGCCGAGGTTCCCGTCCCGCGAACGTGAAACCCCCTCGCTTCGCAGCAAGCCTGCAAGCTTGAAATCCAAACGTTCACCCGATTGCCTGAGTGAAAGCGTATCGCCGACCTTTAAGCCGTGACGTCGGGCAAAAGACTCCGGCAAGAGAATCGACGCGGGGTCCAGCAGTTTTTCAAAAGCCCGGGTTACGTTGTTTTCATCCTGTATCTCTTCCGGCTTCCCTAAAAACGCATAGTCTCGAAACGCCCCTTCCTGTAGAAGATCAATGCCCATCAAAAGCAGGACGTCACCCTGCGCCGAAGCCGGTTCGGCAATAGGCAATACGGCTTGCACAATGGGCGATAGGTCTAAAATCGCAGAATCTTTCCGGAGTGTCCGCAGAATGTTTTCATTCATCGGGCCGCTTCGCCCGATGACTTCAAGACTTGTCTTCCCGGCAAAAGCGTCAACGGATTGCCGATAGGCATTCAAAACACTCAGGTTTGCGATCCGGATCGAAACAAAAACCGAGATCCCGAGCGCAACACCGATGAGCGTAAGCCAGTTTCGTTTTTCCCGGAGTAGATGCCGCAGGGAAATAAATTTAATCAGCAGGCGTTGTCTCATCGAAGCCTTTCGACGCGATCAATCTCGGCGTCCTTCATGTGAATAATTTGATCCGCGAAAGAGGCCGCCGCTGCGCTGTGTGTCGCCATGAGCAGGGTGAGCCCCGATGTTTGCATACGCGAAGCCAGCAGCTTTAGAATTTCCTCTCCGGTTTTTGAATCCAGGTTGCCCGTCGGCTCATCGGCCAAGAGCAGTTTGGGCGAAATGGCATCCGCACGCGCGATGGCGACCCGCTGCATTTCACCGCCCGACAGCGCACAGGGCCAATGATCGAGACGATGTCCCAAACCGACACGATCCAAGGCTTCCTGTGCCTTTTGCCGTGCTTCCTTTGTGTCATCGCCTCGCAGTAGGAGCGGAAGCGCGACGTTTTCCTGTGCGCTCAGCATCGGCAGCAGGTTAAAAAACTGAAAAATCATGCCGATGTCCCGGCGGCGCAGCGCCGTCCACTCGTTATCTTCAAAATCTCGTGTGCATTGGCCGTCAAAGAAAATTTCACCGGACGTCGGCAGGTCCAATCCCCCCACCAGGTTTAAAAGCGTCGATTTTCCGCAGCCGGACGGCCCCATCAAAAGCGTGAAAGAGCCTTTGGCAATCTTGAGTGAAACACCCTTTAACGCCGTGACCGGGTGGGTGGCACGGGGGTATATTTTGCCCACATGATTCAGAACGATCATGAAATGAAAGTAGCACAGCACTTGTTTGTGCGTAAAGATGAAGATCCGTTTTGACTTTGGCCTTCGATCTGACATATAAAAATTAAACCCAGACTTAAATCGGCGCATCCTAAAGTTCAAATGTGCTTTCAAGGCCGTCAGAAATGATTGAATCACCCCGATTTAAAGCCGCCATCAGGCGTTTTGATGCCCTCAACCGACAAGATCCCAACCTTGAAATTTTTGAAGGAAAACAAGTACCGAAAGAATTGCTCTACGCAGAACGCATGAGCAGGTGGCTAGGTCGCATTGCCCCCGACGCTTCAGAGGCCCTGCATCTCGCCGCACGAAGCCAGCACATCGCGCGCTGGAAAATCCCGCGATCTGAATATCCCATGAATCGCAAGGGTTATCTGCAATGGCGCACAATGCTCAATCGCTTTCACGCACAAACCGCGACGGAGATTTTACGGGAGCTCGGATACGACGATGAAAGCATTGCCCGTGTTGAAGCCCTGCTGCTCAAAAAACATCTCAAAGACGACCCTGAAGTGCAGCTCATGGAAGATGTCATTTGTCTTGTTTTTCTTGAAAGTTATTTCAGTGATTTTTCCAAAACACTGGATGAAGAAAAAATAATTCCCATCATCCAAAAAACCTGGAAAAAGATGAGCCCCGAAGGCCGTAAAGCCGCGCGCGATCTGACACTGCCCGATGCCGCAGCCGCCCTCATAGAAAAAGCCTTGTCGGCACAATGAACAGGCTTAGGCCAAGCCCGATGCCGTCATGGCCTCTTCCAATAAAAAATGCTCTCCCCATTTTTATTGACAAAAACCTTGAGTTTACTTATAGATACCCTCACATTTTTCAATCCGCTCTGTAGCCGGAACGATTTTTTAATCCCCGACATAAATCAGCATGCCGTCCGGAGAAATAAATAACGCGTCTTCTTCGTCATGCGTGTATTTTTAAAATCATAGAAAGGCAGGGTTTTAGAATGAATTCTTATAAGGCATATTTATTAATTCCCCTTTTAGTATTGATATTTTTTGCAAGCGTCCTGCATCGGCCTGTTTTTGCGGACGAAAGTACTTCGGATAAAAAATGGGGCCCGCGCTTTACCTTTGAATACCGGCCCGACCGAAGCCGTTCTTTGGCGCGCTTTGACGCGCTCGTACCGCTTCGGCAAAACCGCAACAGCCTCTTTTTTTCCGATCTGCGTTATATCGACACCTCCGGAACGGGCATGGAAGGCAACCTGGGCATGGGTTACCGTCGGCTCGCCAAGGATTTTCCGCTTTTGGGCGGCGATTGGATTTGGGGCGCTTACACCTTTTTTGACCGGCGCAAGACTGCGCTTGCAAACTACTTTTCACAATGGACCTTTGGTGCGGAACTCCTAACGACCGATTGGTCTTTTCGTGCGAATGGGTATCTGCCTGATAAAACGGGCGATGTCGTGAGAATCCGCACAACGCCGGGCACCGGCGGGCCGACCTTATCCGGCACGACGGTTGTGGGCCCTGCGGATGGATCCACCCTGATCGATAAAGAATGGGCTTTGCCGGGCTACGATGTGGAGCTGGGCTATCGCATCGAAACCCTTACGAATCACGCCCTATGGCTTTACGCGGGCTACTTTCATTTTGATCGCTCCGAAACACCGGAAATTTCCGGGCCGCGCGCACGCGCCGAATATCGGATGCATGATCTCTTTGATTGGACGGGCAGTGAAATCACCCTGGGTGCCGAAATACGGGAAGACGACATCGGCGGGACGGACGGCCTGGTGCTGGCCCGTATCAGCATCCCCCTGGGAAAGACGGGTACTGCTCCGCAAGGCCTGGAGCGCCGCATGACCGAATTTATTCAGCGCGACGTGGATATTGTCACGCTGGTTAACGTGGATGAGGAGAAAAGTGCGGGCGCACCGCCGGTCATTGTGGATCCGCAAACGGGTGAAGTTTTGAATGTTTATATTGTCAATAACGACGGCACAGGCGATTGTACACAAAACAACCCGTGCAGCCTCGCAACTGTTGCAAACGATCCAAACTACGGGACGGGCGATGTCATTGTGCTCGTCGATCATTCAGGCAATATTGTCGGTGATATTGATTTAACCGCCACCGTGGGCAACCTGGGTTCCGACCGTCGACAAGTCATCGGCGGCGAGGGAGACATCGTACTGAATCTATCGAGTGGCGATAATTTGAGCCTGACAGGCTTGGGGGGCCGGCCCACGCTGGAAGGTTCGGTCACCTTGGCAAACGAATCGCGGGTGATCGGATTCGACCTGGTCTCTCCCGGCACGGCGATCATCGGAAACGGAACAGACAGCACAACCCTTCGCGATCTCCGTGTCATCAACGCGGAAAATAATGCGCTTGAACTTCAGGGCGTCACTGGCACGCTTTCCGTTACCGATTTTTCCGTGCAACAAGCGGGCGGCACGGGCATTTTATTGGAGGGGATTTCGGCGAACACGACCTTTGGCAATACGACGATTAATAACAGCGGACAAGGCCTTGTCGTCCGGAATAACACAGGTGACCTGAATTTGGGCAATGTGAGCATTGACAATCCGACGGGAACGGGCATTGATGTGTCGGGTGCGGCAAACATGATTCATTTTGGCGATGTGGAGATCACAAACCTGGGCGCCGGCACGGGCCTGAACCTGAATGCTTCGCCTGCAAACGTCACGGTAAATTCACTTGATATCAGCGGCACGGGTGCCGCCGGTTCGACCGGTGTCGATCTGGCGGGGGCAACCGGGGCTTTGAATGTAAGCCGCGCAGGCACCATTCAAAATGTCGTAACAGGTTTTAATTTTGATGCCGATTCCAATGCCGCATTGAATTTCCAAAACGGCACAATTAACGCGGGCGTCCCCGTGAATACCGTGGGGGTCACGAACGGCACTTACGATTTCACAGGGACCACCTTCATTAAAAACAACGATCTTTCGCTTGAAACCGGGTTCGGCGGCCGCATGTATTTTGTGGACGCCACCGGAGACGGCGCGGGCACACCGGATAATCCGGCCAGTGCGGATTTTGTTGAAGCCAATGCGGCCGCAGGCGACGTCATTTTCCTGGTTGAAGACGGCACGGGAAACATTATGGCCGCAGAAGGCTTCCAACTTCAGAACAATCAACAATTACTGGGGTTTGCCGCCGGGGATGCAACGATGGACTTCACGGGTGTCAATCCCCGTTTCCTGGGACAATTTGTTTATGCCGTCAGCGACCCCACAGGAAACGGTGCGGCAAGCCTTAGCAATAACGGCGGCGCTGCCGCCCTCGAACTGGCCGACGGGGTACAGCTGCGTGACTTCTCGATTTCAACAACGGGGGCGGCCGACGGCATTGCAGGAAACAATTTTTCGGGCGCAATCATTCACAACCTCGATATTGTTGGTGCGGGAAGCCACAGCATTCAACTGATCGATGCCCGCGGAGAGGTCTTGATTTCCGATTCCAAGCTCATTGATGCCGGAGAGGAGGCCTTGAATATCGTCGGCGGGAATGCCAACGTGCGGATCGAAAATACGGAAATTTCAGGCGGACAGGATAATTACTTGATTGCCGTTCAGGGAACTACCGGCGGATCCTTGATCTTCGATACCGGAACGACAATTTCAAGTGTGGGGGGTCGGGGGATTCTGATAGACAATATCGGAGGAGACATAACCTTCAACGGTCCCGTGAATGTGACGGCAACGCTTGGCACCGGCGTCACCGCGACAAACCTGGGCACATCGACCGTCAGCTTCAATGATCGTTTGGATATCCGCACTGAAAACGGTTCCGGTCTTTTCATCCGCGGCGGCACACTCAATATCGCAGGTGGAAGCATTAATGCGACGGGAGGAACGGGGATTACGGCGAGTAATACCACTGTGGACATCGTGCTGGATTCCCTTTCGGCGACCGCCGGGACGGACGGACTCAATCTGACCAATGTTTCGGGGTCCATTACCATTCTTGATCGAAACCCTTAAATTGAAATTTTGGAAAGGCACATTTTTTCGCATTCATAACGCAACTTCAATAAAAAGATCGTGTGCGGCCGCAGCTTGATCGGGCTTGCGGCCGCGCATGATATTATCAGGAGGAAAGACAGTGAAACGATTCACCGCATTCATTGCATTATTATTACTGGGGTTTACCGCAACGAGCCATGCTCAATTTGAACCCGAAAGCTATTCCTTTAGTCCCACCATCGGGCTTTATACCTTTGACCGCAATCAGGAACTAAAGTCCAGCGCCTTGGTGGGTTTGAGAATCAGTCGCCATTTGACCTCCCGTTGGGCCATGGAGGGCATCGTATTGTATATTCCCACGGAGTCCAAAATAAAGACGGGCAGCGACAATGAAGTGAGCGGCTTGTTGTACAACATTGACGGGCTCTATCATTTTCCTTTGGGCGAAAAATGGCTGCCCTTCGTCGCCGCAGGCCTGGGTGCAATGACGCTGGGCGGAAATGCCACCGGCGCGGATACCAACCTGACTGTCAACTATGGCGGTGGGATCAAGTATCTCTATTCCGATCAAATGGCAATCCGGGCGGATATCCGGCAGGTTTTGCTGGACGATAACAGCATCGAACACAACATGGTCTACACCCTGGGGCTGGAATTTTCATGGGGCGGTGGAAAAACAAGCGCAGCCACAAAATCGGATGCCTCGTTCGTTTCCGCCGAAACGGAAAGCGCCCCGGTTTCTGCCGGAGCCGCCGCCATAGGAGATACCGATAAAGACGGCGTGCCGGATGATCGCGACTTTTGCGCCAACACGCCGCCCGGCGTGGCTGTGGACGCGGATGGCTGTCCCCTGGACCGGGACGGCGACGGCACGGCCGACCATCTCGACAAATGTCCGGATACGCCCA
>JALUVJ010000131.1 GCA_027020665.1 Nitrospira sp. | reverse complement strand
GTTCCTGCGGATCAGGTTTAAGTGCCCATAAGGATGTCCTGTGAATGAAGCGCCTGTAAAAAAACACCTCGGTTTTTATCTTCTCCTGTTGGGCATGCTTTTCGCGCCCGAATCGCTGCAAGCCGAACAAAAAAAACCGCCAAGCAATGAAATGCTGCTGGAGCGCATTGAGCAGCTTGAAAAAGCGGCGGCGCAACAAACAAAAGAACAAATGATTGCCGAAATACGTCCGAAGTACCCTTCGCTCAACATCATCGGGTTTGGGAATATCAGTTTTTCGGCCACGGATGAAAGGGGCGAAAAAACCGGATATCGGATGGGCCAGTTTGTATTGCATTTCAGTTCCGCCCTGTCGCCGCGCGTCAGTTATTTCGGAGAAGTCAGCATCACTCCCAGAAAAGATGCCGGAACCGGAGATCCGACGGCTTCCGGTTTTGATGTGGAACTTGAACGCAACATCATTCGTTTTGATCAGGGAGACCATTTCAAAATCGCCTTCGGACGATTTCACACGCCGATTAATTGGTGGAATGCGACTTTTCACCACGGGGTTTGGTTGCACACGACGATTGACAGACCGGGAATGATCGGATCGTTTATTCCGGTCCACTTCCTGGGTCTGATTCTGGAAGGCACGATCGGCCCCCGCAGCTTGAATTTAGTATATAATGCCGGAGTGGGCAATGGCCGCGCAAAAACACTGGGCCGTGCCGGAGATGCCGGAGATGTCAATAACAGCAAAGCTTGGATGATGAATGTGCGTTCGCAGCCGGATCAGTTCTTTGGTTTGGAGGTCGGGCTATCGGCTTATAGCGACAAAATCAAACAACAGGACGGGCGGATCTTTGATGAGATGATTCTCTCCGCACATTTGATCTGGAACAAAGAAAACCCTGAAGTAATTTCTGAAATTTCTCAGATACACCATGACGCCAAAACAAGCGGGAAAGCGTTTGACCACCAGGCCTTTTATCTTCAGGCGGCCTATCGACTGCCTTGGGCAGCGGCACGTTTTAAACCCTATGTCCGCTATGAATACAGTGATATCAATAGAGCGGATCCCGCCTTTGAAACACTCAGTTTGGCAAAAAAAAGGACCATCGGCGGACTGCGTATTGATGTGTCTGCTTATGCGGCCTTTAAATTGGAATACAGAAACGAAAAAAATGACGGGGTTCCGGAAATCAACTCGGGCCTTGCGCAAGTCAGTTTTACATTTTAAGGAAACGACAAGGTGAAATCATGATCTTCTCAAAAAGAAGACGTAAACGTTTTATTATAACGGGCCTTTTTTTAGGGCTTTTTATGCAAGGCAGCCCGGTCAATGCGCTTGAAGACATCGCTCTTGTTGCGCATCCCGCCGTGCCGGTTGATAATTTAAGTTTTGTGGCGGCCCGAAAAATACTTTTGGGCAACCAACAGTATTGGTCTCCGGATTTGCGCATTACACTCCTGGTCCGTGCGCCGGTTGCACGGGAACGGGATCTTCTTTTGCAAAAAATTTACCAAATGAGCGAACCGCAATTCCGTCAACATTGGATCTCCAAAATCTTTCGTGCCGAAATCACTTCGGGTCCAAAGGTCGTTTTTTCGAATGACATGGCGCTGGAATTGCTTGTACTCATCCCCGGATCAATTTCTTTTGTCAAGGCGGATCAAGTACCAAAAGGCTTGAAAGTAATTCAGATCGAGGGCCGACTGCCGGGGGAACCGGGCTATCTCTTGCAATAAACCCGCAGGGATGCACGCAAGTCTTGCAAGCCCATCGGTTTGAGGGAAAGACCCGGACATGAAAATACAACGGCGCTTGGAACTCTCCTTTTTACTGATCCTGCTGTTGTACGGCTTAAATTTAGGGATTTACGCCTGGGGAAATCAAAAACGCAGTTTGTCGGTCGAAACCCTGCAAAAAGCCCTCTCGCGTCAGATTCTCCTTTCCTCCATCAAGCAAAACCTCAGCAACCTTCAAAAACAAGTCACACTTTTAAGCCAGGTCATGGCCGAGGTTGCGGCCGATGGATTGGGAGCGAATGAAATCACGCAGTTCAATGCGCAAACCGCATCGATTGCCTCTGAAATCGCTGCCCTCAAACAACTGTCGGATGCGGAGGTCTCCACGGAAATTCAGGCATTTGAAAAAACCTACCTGGATTTGAGCCGATCCTGGCGGATTTTCTACAAAAACTTCGGCATCCGTCATTCCAGGGCGATTACGGAGCTTGCCGTCCGGGCGGATCCCTCCAGCACGCATCTCATGATGGACGTGCTGCCCCGGCTTTACGAGGATGAGCAAATCCGGGTGGAAACCGCCGTGAAAAATTACTATGAAATTGTGCAAGTGGCCGAACGGATTACAACCGTCATGTTCTCGTTTTCGATTCTGCTCTCGCTGGCCGTTGCGTTTTTCACCTCAAGATATATCGCCGGCGGACTGACAAAACTCAAAGAAGGCGCCGTGCGCATCGGCAGCGGTGCACTGGATCACCGCATTCCCATTCAAAGCCGGGACGAATTAGGCGACTTGGCAAGATCCTTCAATGAAATGGGGCACAATCTGCTTTCCACACAAACCGCCTTGACCGAGGCCCATGAAAACCTGGCCCTGCGCCACAAAGAAGCCGAACAGCAGCGGCAAAACGCCGAATCCCTCTTGCTGAATATTTTACCGCAGGAAGTGGCCCGGGAACTCAATGAAAAAGAACGTGTGGCGCCCAAATATTTCGAAGACGTGAGCATCCTTTTTACCGATTTTGCGGGCTTTACAGACGCGACGGAAAAGCTGGCGGTGGACGAATTGGTTTCCGCCTTGCACGATTATTTCACGGCCTTTGATCACATTACCGCGCGATACGGCCTCGAAAAACTCAAGACCATCGGGGACAGTTATATGTGTGCCGCAGGCTTGCCGGTCCGCAACCCTTCTCATCCCGTGGATGCCGTTTTGGCCGCTTTTGAAATGATTAAAGCCGTGCGGCAACGCAAAGTGCCTCAAAATCCGGCACAGTGGTCGGTGCGCATCGGCATTCATACCGGCGCAGTGATTGCCGGTGTGGTGGGGATTCAAAAATTTTCATTTGATATTTGGGGGGATTCCGTCAACTATGCCAAGCGCATGGAATCACGCGGGCAGTCCGACCGCATCAACATTTCGGATCGCACACATGCCCGGGTGAAAGATTTTTTTACCTGCACGCACCACGGACAGATTACAACCCACAAAGAAAAGTCATTTGAGATGTACTTCGTGAACGGCATCCTGCCTGGGCTGATGGATGAAGACAGCGGGCAACCCTCTGCCGCATTTGCAGAGCGTTACCGGCTTTACTTTCAAAAACCTTTTCCGGGTGGCTGGCAAAAACCGGTTTGAAACACAGACATCGCTAAGGAACGCAACATATGGCACAAAACACACCCGCGGCACCCAAAACGTCTCTCAAAGCTGTACCGCTCTTTTCCGCATTGGAGGATGTCGATATTCCCGATGGTGCCGTAAAAAAGCGTTTTCAGGGCCATTTGGATGATATCCGTATTTTCGGACGTGCGCTCAGTGCGGCAGAAGTGCGGGCCTTGTACCGGGAATAAGCACGGATTCAAGCCAGAAAACCCAAAAGCCCCCGCCGGTTTCAGCGGGGGCTTTTGGGTTTTGAACACGCGCGAATAAGAATAGAGCTGCTCTTCTTTCGGGTCAGAGAAAGGCCGGTTTTTTTAAATCGCCACCGCTTTGGTCAAAGAACTGTAGTGCAATTTATTGGAGACATTGAGCGCCGCAACCTTGTAACACTCGGCCAAAGTGGGATAATTAAAAACGGTCTGCATGAAATAATCCAACCGGCCATTCAGTTGCATCACGGCTTGTCCGACATGGATGAGCTCGGTCACGCCCGTGCCGATGGCATGAACGCCGAGCAGCTTTTCAGTTTCCCGGTGCACGATAATTTTGAGCAAGCCGGTGTTATCGCCCAGAATTTGCCCGCGCGCAATTTCACGATAGCGGGCAATGCCGGTTTCGTAAGGGATCTTATTTTTAGTGAGCTCCTCTTCTGTCGCCCCGACCATGGACATTTCGGGAATGGCATATATACCAAAAGGGAAGTTTTCGCCCATAGGTTTGCTTTTAACGCCGAACATATGACAAGCCGCCAAACGTCCCTGTGTTGCGGAAGTGGCTGCAAGGCTGGGAAAACCGATAATATCCCCTGCGGCGTAGATGTGTTTGACCTTTGTGCGGTAGTTGTCATCGACGGAAAGTCGTCCCCGTTCGTCGGCCGTGAGACCGGCGGCCTTGATATTGAGCCGATCGACCGCCCCTAAGCGGCCTGCAGAATAAAGAATCAAGTCCGCAATAATGTGTTTGCCGGATTCCAAGCGGATGAGTCCCTTTTTACGGCTCTGCTGCTCGATGATCTCAAGACCCGTAACCTCTTCGCCCAAACGAAAAGTGACGCGTTTGTGCCGCATTTGATAAATCAGCTCATCTACAATCTCATAGTCAAGAAAACCCAAGGGCCGGTTGCGTTTGTCGATGACCGTCACCTGAACACCCAAGGCCGCGAACATCGACGCATATTCAATGCCGACAACGCCCGCGCCCACGACAGACATCGTGCGCGGCAGGCGATTCATCTCGGTAATGCCATCGGCCAAAATCACGATTTCATTGTCGGGTTCGATATCCGGCGGCACGGCCGCCTCCGTGCCCACGGCAATCATAAAACGCTGGGCGCTGATCGTGCGGTCCCCGTTGTCGGTCGTCACGAGAAGATGGTGCGGGTCTTTAAAACAGGCCATGCCCTGGATGATGTTGACGTCATTACGCTGCAACTGATCCTGCTGTACCTCCGATTCCCTCTGAATGACGGCATTGACCCGACTGAGTAATTGGTTGATGTCCGCCCGTCTTCGATCCGCAAAGCCCAATCCCTCCGACCGATCTTGGCGGGCAAGATAAGCATTGACGGCTTCCCGAAAGGTTTTGGAGGGGATCGTGCCGGTTTCCAGGCAGACCCCGCCCACACAACGGCGTTTTTCGATGACCGCGACTTTTTTTCCGAGTTTGGCGGCTTGAATGGCGCAGCGCTGTCCGGCCGGTCCGCTTCCGATGCAAATCAGATCATAGTCAAAGGTTTTGTTCTTCATCGCGCTCCTTGCCGCCGTTTTCCGGCGTTTGTCGATCTTGACCGTTTTCATGCGATCTGCTATAAAATCCGCTTCTCCAACGCCGAAGTGGTGGAATTGGTAGACACGCTAGGTTCAGGGTCTAGTGGGGGCAACCCCGTGGGGGTTCGAGTCCCCCCTTCGGCACCACGACAATCCCCTTTTCTACAGATCACCGCGCACATTGTTAATCGTCGTAGCTGTGTCCGGAACCGTCCCCGTGATGTCCTTTTATTCTGCTGCTTTTTGCATGTGAGCCAAAGCCGTGCGGGCTTTTGCTGCCGTGATGCCCCTTCATCATCCCGTGCCCTCTGCCGGACATACCGTGCTTCCCTCTGCCCTTGTGACGGGCCATGCGGTGGGTAATCATGGTCATGAATTTACTGAACTGCTCTTCGGAGAGTACATCCCGTGCATCCGCAAGGGCCTTGACACGCACCATCGTAAGTGCGGTTGCAAAGGCTTCGCGATTTTTGGCTTTCTTTTCGACATCGGCGATATTAAACCCTTTGTCCGCAACGGCTTCGTCAAACTCGATTTGTGCGATCCTTAGGTCCGCATTTTTGCGAATGCTTTCTTTGCGATAGGACGAAATGACCGCCTTCATTTTTTTCGTTTGCTCGTCATCCAGCCCCAGCTTCTCTTTCATGCCTTGCGCGGAAAAAGGGGAATGCATGCCTTTTCCCGAATGGGGGGATTTCTTTTTGGATGAGCCGTGCGGGCTCATGCCTCCCATCATGCCGTGCATCATGCCACTCATGGAACCGTCTCTGAATTTGGCGTGCGGATCTTCTTTGTCCGATTTGGGCTCAGAGATTTGTTTCGCCTCCCAGTTTTCTGTCCGGTCACGCAACTCATCCGCAGTCAGCGTCTTGGCTTCGATTGAACCTAGAACGCCGCCGGATAAAAGCAACACGGCTATTGAGAGTGAACCCATCCCCCTGAGAAAAATTTTTTTCACATTCATTTTTATCTCCCTTGTCGTTTAATCGGTTTTTTGCAGCAAAGCGACTTAAAGTATAGTATATCCCGAAAGTTGGTTTCGCTCAAGATCGGTACGATTTTTCTCTAATCCTGAAAGGAATACAAAGAACACTACCTAATTTCTTGGTCTGCTCGCAGGATTTTGGTCCGAGGCCAAGATCAATCACCGCTCTTTGCGCTTTCCCCCAAAATCAGCGATTGGTTTTGAGCTGAAACCGCAAAGACGCCTGAAAGATACGGCCTGCGGCAATTTTAGCGGCTGAGGCGTGCGCCCCTATACGGTGAGCAGCAAAATGGCCGGTAACGCAGTATAAGCAGGTGAATCGGCGGCTCCAAATTCCACAATCGCGGAATTCCGGGGCGGATCGGATTCCTTGACCGGATTCCGTGATTCTCCTATAATGCGAAATTTCGGGTTGAACCCGTATCTTATTGCGAAAGGGATGTTTTGAGCGAAGAAAATAACCAGGTGGCCCAGCGCGCCGGAAAGGTGCGCGCGCTTCGGGAAGCCGGGATCGAACCTTACGGCGGCCGTTTTGAAGGTAAGACCGCCCTCATTGAAATCACCACAAAATACGGCGAAACGCAAAAAGAGCACCTGGAGGCAAACGCACCGGCATATCGCATTGCCGGGCGCATTGTTTCGCTGCGTCGTTTCGGGAAGGCGGCCTTTGCGCATCTCCGGGATGCGTCCGGACAGCTTCAGATTTATTTCAAAAAAAATCTGCTCGATAAGACCGGAGTCGCCATTTTTGAAAAAATCGACATCGGCGATACTTTAGGAATTGAAGGTCGTCTTTTTCGGACCAAAACAGACGAACTCACGCTTGAAGCCAAAACACTCACCTTCCTTTCAAAATCCCTACATCCCTTACCGGAAAAATGGCACGGCCTGACGGATATCGCCCTGCGCTACCGCATGCGTTATCTCGATCTGATTGCAAATCCGGAGGTGAAAAAGGTTTTTGAACTGCGCAGCAAGATCATTGATGTCATCCGGCGGTTTCTGACCGAACGCGATTTTTTGGAAGTGGAAACGCCCATGATGCACCCCATTCCGGGGGGTGCCGCAGCCCGTCCTTTCATTACGCATCACAATACTTTGGGGCTGGATCTGTATCTTCGCATCGCGCCGGAACTCTATTTAAAACGCCTGATTGTCGGGGGCTTCGAACGCGTTTTTGAAATCAACCGGAATTTCCGCAACGAAGGTATTTCAACCATTCATAATCCCGAATTTACCATGCTGGAATTTTACATGGCTTATGCGGATTACAATGACATGATGGATTTGACGGAGGCCCTTTTCACACGGATTGCGCAAGAAACCTTGGGGAAGCTTCAATTTCAATATCAGGATCTGCAAATTGATTTAAGCGGCCCCTGGCAGCGCCTTGCTTATACGGAGGCGGTTGCGACACATTATGACATTCCGCTGGAAGATCTTTCCGACTTTGATAAGACTGCCGCACACATGGCGCGCTTGGGTTTCGCCCCGGATGAAAAAACTTCACTCGGAAAAATTTTGGAACAACTCTTTGAAACAGGCATTGAACCAACACTCACCGGACCGGTGTTTATTACCGATTTTCCGACGGAGCTTTCCCCGCTCGCCAAACGCAAGCCGGACGCCCCGCATCTGACCGAGCGTTTTGAACTTTATGTTGCCGGCCGTGAAATCGCCAACGCCTTTTCGGAGTTAAACGATCCACAGGATCAGCGCGCCCGTTTTGAGGCCCAAGTGACACAGCGGGCAAGCGGCGACTTGGAAGCCCATGAAATGGATGAAGATTATCTTTTGGCCCTGGAATACGGCATGCCGCCGACCGCTGGAGAAGGCATCGGAATTGATCGGCTTGTTATGTTGCTCAGCAATCAAAACTCCATTCGAGACGTGGTGCTTTTTCCGCAGATGAAACCCATTGCCGCCGCACCTGCGCCGCCTCCGGAAGAAAGCTGAAGGGTCACTCTTGAAACATTCAAGGCAGATTTAAGCCGACTTAATCAGAGCATCCTCAATGTCCCTGCCCTACGAATTTTTTATCGCTCTTCGATACCTCAGGGCAAAACGGCGTAAGAAAGTCATCTCCCTAAATACGATCGTTTCCATCGGCGGGGTATGCATCGGTGTGGCGGCTTTGATTGCGACACTTGCGGTCATGACGGGTTTTACAGAAGATCTGCGTGATAAAATCCTCGGCACGACTTCCCACATCGTCATC
>JALUVJ010000130.1 GCA_027020665.1 Nitrospira sp. | reverse complement strand
GGGGATGCCTTGGGCAATGGCTTGCAATTTCTTCACTTCGTAAGTCGTTAAATGACGGTAGGCCCCGACGGCAAGCCCTCTGAGTTTTAAAAAAGCATAAGCCACCCGTTTCAGTTTGATGACGGGATGCCCGACCCGCTCCAAGACACGACGGATTTCACGCTTCTTGCCTTCATGCAAAATCAACTCGACCCAGCCGTTTTCATCCGTCTTGTGTAGTGGTCGAATTTTACAGGGTGCGGTCTTGCCCGTCGGCAGTGAAATGCCCCCGCGCGCAACCTTTAACAAGGCGGCTTCCGACATCCGGCCGCGCACCTTCGCCCAATAGGTTTTTTCAATCTCATTTTTAGGATGCATCAAGGCATTCGCCAAATCGCCGTCATTGCTTAAAAGCAATAAACCTTCGGTATCGTAATCCAGTCGCCCCACGGGCGAAACGCGTTCTTTTACATCGGAAATCAAATCCATCACCGTCTGTCGCCCCTCAGGGTCCTTCCGTGTCGTCATACAGCGTTTCGGCTTATTGAGCATCAGGTAAACCTTGCGCGCCGGCTTTTTAATCAACTTGCCGTCAACACGGATATGATCCGCTGCCGGGTCGGCTTTTGTGCCCGCTTCTGTGACAATGCTCCCGTTGAGCGCCACACGGCCTTCGGCAATCATCCTCTCGGCTTCCCGGCGGGAAGCCAGGCCCGCTTGGGCGATAATCTTTTGTAAGCGGTCTTCCATGTAGTTTTTATTTTTTGCCCGGGACGGTCAGCACCGGACAAGCTGCAAGACGCACCACTTTTTCAGCAACGCCGCCGAGTAAAAGGTGCTCCATGCCCGTGCGACCGTGTGTTCCGACGACGATCAAATCCGACGCCGCTCCTTTGGCCTGTTCCACGATTTCTTTATAGGCCGTCCCGTGCGTCAGCAGGCTTTCCACGGAAAAGCCCTTGCCAAGCAACCCGCTTTTAAGGTTCTCCAGCAAGGCTTCTGCCGTTGCCGAAAGGGCTTGGTCGTGTCCGATGACCGTCATACTGTCCGTGAGGCTGTATGTGAAGGATTCAATCACGTGAAGCAGCAGAATTTCCGACTCGAATTGTTTGGCCAGAACTTCAGCGTATTCAATCGCGTGATCGGCATAATCGGAAAAATCCGTTGCCACTAATATTTTTTTGAACCCCGTTTCCACCTTATTTTTTTCACTGCTCATCTTGCCTCCTTCATCTGAAGACACTCTACGGGAAAGCCACAATTTAATCAAGAAAAACACAGACTTCCGAATCAATCACTCAGCAAAATTCGGCTCAGATTGACAGCCCGTTCGCGAAAATGATTAAATGCCTTACTATTTAAGGAAGCTCTGATTAAGTCCGGCTTGAGCTTAAAAGGCGATAAAGACTTGCACACAAGCCCTTTCAGAAGCACTTGTTTTTAAATTTTAGAAATCATGCGGGAGTGGCGCAGCGGTAGCGTAGGAGCTTCCCAAGCTCTTGGTCGCGGGTTCAAATCCCGTCTCCCGCTCTTTTTTCTACACCACACATTCGACTCGCGGTGAACAGCGTGATTGACTCGACACAGCTCCTTAAAACCCTTCAAAAAAATTTTGACACATCTATACAAACCCTGAATGTCAATCCACTGGCAGGAGACGCCTCCGACCGTGCCTATTATCGCGTCTCATGGCAGGAAGCAACAGAAAACCGTTCCTATATCTTGATGGCCATGGGGAATGCAAAAGACGCACTTCACTCTGAAGAAATCAGCGAAAAACCCGCAAACACAACCTTCGAACTCCCATTTATCAACATTCAAAAACATCTATCCGCCTGCAAAATTACCGTGCCTGAAATCTTTTTACACGATAAAACCGAAGCATGGATTCTTTTGGAAGATCTCGGCAATACCCATTTTGCCGACCGCATAAAGCGCGATTTTCAAAAACCCTCACAAGTCAGTGAAAATTACCGGCACGCCATTGACCTGCTCATCTCTCTGCAACTTCAAGCCACACCTATTTCGGCCAAACAATGCATCGCCCACATGCGGGATTACAACCAAAACCTCTTTGAATGGGAGTTTGATCATTTCATCGAATACGGCATCGAAAAACGAATGCGTATCACCCTTCCTCCCCTGAAAAAAACAGCCCTTCGCAGTTACTTTTCTCAATTATCGGCGCACTTTGCCGCACAGCCCAGCTACTTTACGCACCGGGATTACCACAGCCGCAACCTCATGGTGCAAGACGGCCCCGAAGGCATGCGCCTAGGCCTCATTGATTTTCAGGATGCCCTTATGGGGCCGCCGGAATACGACCTGGCTTCATTGCTTCGTGATTCCTACATTGATTTACCGGCTGATATGGTTGACGCCCTGCTCGATTATTATCTTCGGCAGTGGAAAGAACGTGCGGATCTCCCGATTGACGGGAACCTCTTTAAAGAATCCTTTGACCTTATCAGCATTCAACGCAATCTGAAAGCCGCCGGACGCTTTATCTACATCGACCAAATAAAAGGCAAAGACCACCTCTTGCCTTTTGTCATCCCCACCCTTATCAAAGTGAAAAGCACTCTCCAGAAATACGAACGACTCAAACCCCTGCACGACCTGCTCGCCGAAGATGTGCCGGAGTTGAGATAAAGGCCCGTGTTCTTGGAAAAATTACAATGAAAGCGATGGTACTCGCCGCCGGGTTTGGCAGGCGCCTTCGCCCCCTGACCGATCATATGCCCAAGCCCCTTCTGCCTGTCGGAGGTCGGCCCATGATCGAGTACACCCTGCTTTTACTGAAAAAATACGGCCTTACAGAGGTCATCATCAACCTGCACCACTGCGGGGATCAAATCATCAAAACCCTGGGGGACGGCAGCCGTCTCGGCCTCTCGATTGCTTATTCGACAGAAAAAGGGGAAGCCCTCGGAACAGGCGGCGGCATCAAAAAAGCGGCGTCTTTTTTTGAGCAATCGACCTTCATTGTGGTGAATGGAGACATCCTCATCGACATTGATCTCGACAAACTGATATCCTTTCACCGCGCAAAACAAGGCTTGGCCACGCTCGTGCTCAGAGAAACGGATGATTTTTCAAAATTCGGTGTGATTGAAATCGATGAAAACAATCAAATACAAAATATCCTCGGCAAACGCGATGTTAAAAAAAGACAGATACGCAAACGCATGTTCACCGGACTTCATGTCATCGAAGCGCAAGTTTTAAATCACATTCCCGCCGATGTCCCTTATTATTCAATCATCGACACCTATCTTGACTTACTGCGCGCCGGGGGAAAATTGTATGCTTATGAAACCTTAGACTACTGGAATGATCTGGGCCAGTTCGACCGCTACAAAGAAGTCGATCATGCACTAAAAACAGGAACACTGAAACTCGGACACATCACACTTGGGAAGGGAGAACAGTGAACAGCATTAAAATCTATGAATATTCAAAATGTGGCACCTGTCGCAAGGCACTGAAATACCTTGATGCAAACAAAATCGCCTATGATAAAATCCCCATCGTTGACCAGCCGCCGACAAAAAAAGAACTGGAAACGGCCTTAGCACGGCTCGGAGGCAACTTGCGCTTACTTTTCAACACATCCGGCCTGCAATACCGGGAAATGCAACTTGGTCAAAAAATCAAAACGATGGATGCAAACGAAGGCATCGACCTTCTCAGCAAAAACGGCAAACTCGTCAAACGTCCCTTTGTTTTAACCGAAAATGAAGTCCTGGTCGGATTTAAAGAAGAAACATGGGATGCGGTCTTTAAATCTTAATTCAGTTGCATATCGCAGGGCCTTCACCGTAAATTGTGAAAATGACATTGATATTTTATTTAATCTGAAAAGGAGCACAAACATGGCACTTTACGAACGAAAAGAAGAAAAAACAGACGTACAAGATGATCCGGCGGCAAAAGCCTTATTGCATCAGGCCTTTAAAAAAACCTCACGCTGGAAACAGGATTTTCCCGGCTTCACAGCAAACCTCACCTGCAACGACAACGGCGTCATCTACAAAGGCGATGTGCGCATTCAATCCAGAAACGACATCACCGTCAACATGGAATTGCCCGAAGGCAAAGAAGCCCTGAAAAAATGGATTGACGACGAAGTCGGCATGATTACGGCCCATCGCGCCTGGCGGGCTTTTGAAGATGCAGACGGCAAACACGCGGTAACTTTTGGCGCATCGGACGACCATCCGCTCGGCAGAGAAATCCTGATTCACGGAGACGGCATGGCCTCACGTTATCGCATCAAAGACGAGCGCATCCGGCAAATTTCCCGAACCACCCCGCGCATGTCTTTTACGATTAATATCGAAGAGGTCATGACCACGGAAGATAACAAATCACTCACGACACAATATGTCGTTTTTTATTTTTCAAAAGACAAAAAACTGATCGATGTAGACAGTTTCACGGAGAATCCTTGTCTTTTTGAAGGAAATTATTTGCCCGGCTCCCGGCGGGTCATCTCCACCGAAGACGGTGCGGCAGTCGTGCGGATTTTAGAATTCAAAGATCATAAATTACTGTCTTAAGAAAGAGATTGCTGCGATAGGGAGGCCATCAACTGATCGAGTTTTTCTTTGACCGACGCAACAGTGATCAGGGACATGGCCTCCTCGCGGCGGACGCGCGTGCCCCAAGGCACCTCATCGACACCTTTTCCCAAAAAAGTACGGACGGCCTCCGGATATTGATTAACCACCCACTTTTTACTTAAATAAGGCCGGGCGCGATCAGGATTGGTCGTGGCATAAAGTCCGATTACCGGCGTCCCGGCGGCATTTGCAATGTGCGCCGGGCCGGAATCGGGCGCAACAACGACGGTCGCACGGCTCAAAAGCGCAAGCGCTTCTTTTAGCCCCGTCTTTCCGATGAGATTCAGTACCGGAGATTGAACTAACTTTAATATCTGCTCGCCGTACAATTTTTCAACCGGTGTCGGCGCACCGATTAAAATGACTTTCAAACCCTGCTTCTGAAACGCATGATCTGCCAGCGCCGCATAACCTTCAACATGCCAATTTCTGAAATTTCTAAACCGTGGACTGGCACAGGGGCTGATGAGCAAAGCGGCTTTTCCTTCCGGAATATATGTTTTGGCGACACTTTCGGCTTCGGCCGGGATAGGGATATCCCATCGGACGGTTTTTTCTTGAATGCCCAGTGCAGTTAAAAATCCAAGAAAACCGTCCATTACATGCTCGCAAGGTGCGGCTTCAATGCGATCCGTGGTAAAAAAAGACTGATGATCTTTTGCCCGTGCGGCATCAAAACCCAGACGCAGATCTGCGGAAATCATCAAACTCGCAATATTGGCGCGCATTGAGGTTTGCATGTGTAACAAAATATCAAAACGGCGTTTCAACAATTTTGAGCGGAGCTTTAAATATTCAGGCCAGCCCGCCGATTTATCAAAAATGACAAACTCAATGCCGGGAATATCCCCAAGCAATTGGGCCTCCAGTTTACCAATCACCCACGTCAGCCGGGTATCGGGCCAAGTTGCCTGCAAACTACGGATGACCGGAAGCGCATGGCACACATCCCCTAAAGCGGAAAACCGTAAAAGACAAATGGACTCAGGGGCGGATGTCAGTGGGAGCGGCCTTCGATGAATCCTGCGTATGAACGGATTGCGAATCAACATTTTTTATACGACCCGAAAATCCTTGAAAACGTAACAAACGATCTTTTTGATTTTGCAGCCTGGCATCGTTCGGGAAAAGTACGCGGAGAAGCACACGGCCGGGGCAGCGCCTTGTTTGTCGCAAACGGCGCTCATGAATTTGTATTGCGTCATTACCGGCGCGGGGGATTCATTTCCAAATTTGTCACGGATCATTATGTTTGGCAGGGCTTGCCGCGAACACGCGCCTGGGCGGAATGGCATCTTTTGCAGCAAATGTTTGAGAAAGACCTGCCCGTGCCAAAACCCGTTGCGGCACGGGTCGTCAAACACGGCTGGACGTATACCGCCGACTTGCTCACACACACTCTGCCCCATTGCCGTTCTCTGGCCGATCATTTCCAAAAAGAAACCTGGACAAACGAGATGCTGTATCAGATCGGCCAAACGATCTACCGTTTTCATCACGCAGGTATTTATCACGCGGATCTGAACGCCCACAATATCCTGGTGAATCAATCGGGCCGGATCTACCTGCTTGACTTTGATCGAGGTTGTCGAAAACAAGGCAATGTCTGGAAAAAAGCCAATCTCTCTCGGCTTCATCGGTCTCTTTGCAAACTGACGCGAGAAAATAAATCGACCTCTTTTTCAGAAGAAAACTGGCAGGTGCTGCTTCAAGGCTACAAAAAGGATCAAAATAACACGAATATCCCGGTTTAAAATCGAGGTTTTTTATATCACAAACGGGTAAATGAGAAAACCCGAAAAGACAATCAAGTGCATGGAAAAGTCATGTCATTTTTGGAGATGAAAAAAAGGTATGCATAAAAAAAGGCCGGGTTTCATGAGAAAACCCGGCCTTCAGTCCAAAAGATTCTTCATATTCACAATCAATCACTTATCCCCAATCACGCATTAATGCGTCGGCCACAATAAAATGGTCCGCCAAATACCCGGCATAGCGCCCGTGATGATGGTAGACCCCTTGCACGATCACACGATTATTCACAATATTATAGGCGGGAAACTCTGTGAATACGGTGACAGTCTGACCCTCGTCTCCCAACTCCGTCTTAAGATAATGCGAACCCATGCGCCCACGCAAAGCCTCGCTGGAACGCGCCCAACCCATAACAGCAACCCGCTTGCCGTGATAGGCTTCGCTCAACTCCGAAACATTTACCAAGACAGGCAATTCTTTTGCGATAATCGTATACGTCATTAAAAAAAGGACTGAAATCACTGCCAAACAGACGGCAGTCAGTAATTTACGCATTTTATTCATTGTTCTGCCCTCCCGATACTATTATACCACTTATTCATTCTTCTGTGATTTTTCACACATATTTCCCTATCGGGCCTTCCGAAATGGAATCCCGTTCACAACAATCATCGAAAAAAAGACCTGCAGGAAAAGGAAAGATCAGAAAAATGAAAAAACCGGGGAGGAAGGCTTTATCACTAAAGTTTATTAATCTTAAGGAAGCTCCGGATATGCGGCTTCAATCTCATATAGTTTTTGAGCGACAACATTTTTTTCCGCATCCGACAAAGAAACTTCACTGATTTTAAAAAGAATTTGATTTTCTTTGCTGATATGCAAACGCAGCCGCTCAATGGCCTGCTCGCCAATCCGGATCACCCGTTTAAGACACGCATCCCGTACCGGGCCAGAGATTGATTTGCTCAACACCGCGACCTCATCCTTCCAGACCGACAAGATATTTCTAATCTCTGCGTGCTCCTCAAGCATGACCTCGATCGGACCATGCTCCTTGCCGATGTATTCCGACAAAGTGGGGAAAAGCCCTTCTTCCTCCATAATAAAATGGAGCGCCATACTTGCTTCGAGTTCATTGACCCAATTCCTCAGTCGACTCTGCTCAATTTTGCATCGCTTCATCGCAGTGTGGGTGGGCAAACTTTCAAGATATTGCAGTGTCCTTTCAATCATGTCCAAACGTTGCAGCGTTTCAAGGTGTTCATTTTTTAATGTTTTAATCGGATTTCGATATTCTCTTTCAGAATCACGGTGTTTTAATTTATGATCCATTGGCTCCACCCTTCACACATGAACCTATAAATGGACACGCTTAAAAACCTCGTACGAATGAAATCGCAGCCCAGACAATCATCAAAACAATCAAAAGATTAAGCCGCGCCACAAAGCGCACCATTTTATGGAATGAACCGGAACCCAAGGCGGAACGACTTAAAGAAGCGGATTTCGGGCCTAGAAATAAATCATGCACAAAGGTTAATGCAAACATCACAAAAACCAGAAAAAGCTTCAGCTTAAATGCAGTGCCATAGAGACTTAAGGGACGCCCTTCCTGATAAAACCGAAACAAACCCGTGAAAAGAATCACCGCCAGCGAAATCCAGCCCACGACCCGAAATCGCTTACCGACCCGGCTAATCAAATCAGCTTTCAAGGCACCTTCCAGACCTCCCTTCAAGCTTGGGATAAACACCAAGGAAAAGAAAAGCATGCCACCGACCCACAGCATCGCCGCAATCACATGAATCCAAGTCACAAATAAAACAAACATCGTTTTCTCATTGAATTGAAGACCGCACCGGACACTGTATTGCCTGAAAATGCTATCGTTACGCTACCTCCATCGACTCAAACACAAAATCAAAATCTATAAAGAGCCCTTGCTCAGATCACTCCGGAAAAGACTATTCTCCGCCGATCAAGATGCGCTCATCACCTTCTTGCAACATGTGATCGTCCGTCGTCGCGGTATCCAAACGGGTCTGCTCCTGTGAT
>JALUVJ010000129.1 GCA_027020665.1 Nitrospira sp. | reverse complement strand
GCGGCTGACTGAACAGGTAGCCTTGAAGCGTGTCACATTGCATCACGCGTAAAAATTCCCGTTGCGCCGGGGTCTCTACGCCCTCGGCAATGATTTTAAGATTAAGACTGTGTCCCATCGCAATCACCGCCCGAATAATCGCTGCATCGTCCGGATCACGGGTAATATCCTGAACAAATGACCGGTCGATCTTCAAGGTATTCACGGGAAAACGTTTGAGATAACTCAAAGAAGAATACCCCGTTCCAAAATCATCGATTGAAATCTCAATGCCCACGGCATGGAAGGCGCACAGCATGTCCACGGTTGCTTCGGGATTTTTCATGACAATGCCTTCGGTCAACTCCAATTCCAAATACACCGGATCCAGACCGGTTTCACTCAACACCTCTTGAACCTTTTTTGCTAGTTTTTTATCGTCGAATTGACGGGCGGACAGATTGACTGCCACACGAAAGGGATCAAAACCCGCATCCTGCCAGGCTTTATTTTGCGCACAAGCCGTCTTCAAAACCCAATGTCCGATCTGGCCGATCAAACCTGTCTCCTCCGCGATCGGAATAAATTTTTCGGGCGGAATATCGCCGAATTCACTGTGTTGCCAACGCAGCAGGACCTCCATGCTCACGACCCGTCCCGTCTTGCAATCCACCATCGGTTGGTAACAAAGCACAAACTCATCGCGCGCCAAGGCATAACGCAAATGGGTTTCCAGTTTCAGATATGCTTCGGCTTTCACATTCATATCGGCAGAAAACAGTTGATAATTATTTTTCCCCTGCTCCTTCGCGCGATACATCGCTGTATCGGCCTTTTTCAGCAGGGTTTCAGCCGTCTTTCCGTCATTGGGATAAAGACTGATGCCGATACTTGTGGTGATGAAAAACTCGTTGCCCTTGAGCAACATCGGTCTTCTAAAGGTCTCCAGAATTTTTTTTGCGATTTTGCCCACATCCTCCGGACGCATAATGTCATCGATCAAAAGAACAAATTCATCGCCACCGAGACGTGCGATGGTATCTCCCTCACGGACACAACCCATCAAACGCTCAGCAACCCGTTGTAATAATAAGTCACCGATCACATGGCCTAAGGTATCGTTAATATTTTTGAAACGATCCAAATCAAGCGACAAAACGGCCATCAGACGTTTTCTGCGGTGGATGCCGCTGAGCAATTGAGTGAGTCGACCGACAAACAAAGTGCGGTTGGGCAAATTGGTTAATGTATCGTGATTCACCATATGATTAAGGCGTGCCAATGAGCGTTTGCGTTCCGAGATATCCTGCGCGACACAGACAATGCCTTCGACACGTTCCTGAGCATCCCGCATGACAGAACACGAAAACCAAACCGGCACAATACGCCCGTCTTTTGCCCGGTAATTTGACTCGATATTGCGCAAAAACCCCTGTTGCAGCAATTGCCCGATCCATGCGCCCTTTCGGGGATGTTTTTCATTAAAAATCTTTTCAATCGGCTGATCGATCAGCTCGGCTTCGCTGTAACCGAGCAGCGCCACGGTGGACTTATTCACCCGCCGAATCCGCCCCTCCGGATCAATGACGATCAAACTGTTCATCATATTGGCGATAATGGAGTCCACATAATGTTTATCCACCAGTTGCGCACGTTGTTCTTTTAAATCTCGAATCATTTGATTGAAGGTTTTGGTCAAAGAACCGATTTCATCATTCGCATGATATTCGGCACGCGCCTCAAAATCCCCTTTGGCGACACGACCGGCCGCTCGCGAGATTTGAAGGATGGGCTGCGCCATGCGCCGGGTGACCCAAAGCGAAAGAATCAGGACAAAAAAGGCCACAATGCCTTCCACACGAAACACCACGACTTTTAGACGGTCAATCGAGCGAAAAGCGGTCTCAACATCCTTCAGCACGAGGATGCGCCAGCCCATGCCCGGGAAATCCCGGTAACCTTTGGAACGGGCATAAGCAATGAGCGCAGCCTTATTTTCCTCATCCTTTCCGATTAAATATCCGTTTCCACTCAAATCACTCAAAATCGTCTTTCTCAATTCATCGTTAATGCGAAGATTTTCAAAAAGCCCCGCCTGTCGGGAAGCAGGCCCGGAAATCACAAGCCCTTCGTCTTGAACCAAAACGATGCGGGCATGCAAACTTTCCTCCCCTTGATGGGACAAAACCTGTGTCAGCTTGACCAATTCTTCTGCCTTCCATCGCGCGCTCAATACACCGATCACCTCGTCCTGTTGGAATTTTGCTGTGATCGGAAATGAAAAAGAGATCACCCATTCCTGTCCCGTCGCATCAAAATAAAGGTCTTCAAGGTAGGGTTTTCGCTTTATCGCACTTTTGAAAAAGGGATTCGCATTAAACTGCCGTCCGATAAATTCAGGACGGCTTGAGGCAATCACCCGCCCGTCGCGATTCATCGCACTGATGCTTGAAAAGTAGCCGTACTGCTGGCTCAGACTGATTAAAAACGAAGTCATCTTACCATCCACGTCACCCGCGATGATTTCATCCATCACCTCAAGCTCCGACCAAGCCGCCACATCACGGTAAACCTCATAAAGCGTGCGATCAATTTTATCGATCGTTTGGCGGGCAAGCAATTGATAAGTCGCCCCGAGGTTTTCTTTAAGCGCCTTTTTGCCGTTTTGATAAACCACATAACTCATCAAAGTCAGCGGCACTAAAGACAAAATCAGAAAGATCAGCGTGATTTTCGTTCTGATTTTCATAAAAACCCATTCACGGTCTTCATCAAAACATTAACGACCGCTCAAGAAATAACCCTTCTCTCCCGGTTTTTTACCGTCGATACGCAGGACCTTGACACTCCCGTCCACGGCATCGGCGTTGACATAAGCGATGGCTGAGGGGATATGACGCACAAAACGCTTAATGGCATCGCTGGAACTGAGTGTCTTGGGGAAGGACAGCAGCTCACCCTTAATGATCTTCGTCAGCCAATACCGCTTGAGTTCGTTGGGGCGCATTTTGAATATTTTGCGGACGATCAAACCTTTTTCAGGGCTGCCGTCTTCCTGCATAATGACGTAAACATTGCTTGCGTCCGCCCAATGCCGTTTTTCGCCTTTGAAGAGGCGGGATAAATCACGCCTTGAAATCTCATCAAGCGTATTATCCTGATGTACAATAACGGCGACATCAATGGCATAAACACCTGCCGGGGATGGCAGAAGGCATAAAAATAAAATGAGGGACAAAAAAAGCGTGCGGGCCTTTGAACAATGTTCATCCCTAAAATTCCGAATGGCCCGCAGTATAAGAGATAGATGGTGAAACATCATTTTGTCTCCGCAAACTTCATCAGAGCTTCCTTATACAAGGGAAACGGCTCAGGACAGCAACAGACGCTTGACAGTTGAGGGAAAGCGATGAGGCCGCTCCGAAAAAAACAAGTGCGGGAACACACTGTTTTAACCTTGCCCCGAAACCTGAAAAAAACCTGCACATTTTGTCAGCGTATTCTTCATTAAACCTATCAAATTCTCCTTATCTGTCAAACACCTCTTCCCGCAGTAAGACCTTTAAAAACGAGGTTTTACAAGCATTTTAATGAAGCGCAGGGTGATCGCGCCCATCAAACAGACCGGGAGATTGAAACACAGCCCTCCGGTCATGCAGGAGGCCGTTTTGATGCTATGACGGGATGTCTCTAACAGGTGAAGCTAAGAAGAATATGATGACAGACTTTCAGAGCCTAGCGGAGAAATAAAAACCTGTGTCTTATTTTTTCTTTAAAAATGTAATGATGAGCAAAAAAAGGACGAGCACGGTAACCGGCGCAAGAGAACTTGCGATATAAACCAAGTCCGGGATCTGCGAAATAATCATGCCGCGCCTCAGAAATTATTTATTATATCGAAATGCGAACCCGCAAAAAAGCCTTTCCATACGGCGGCCCTTACATAAGGAAGCGCCTAAAATGTATTACCAGGTAATGATACGTTCACACTCAGTGATTAAACGGGTAATTCCGGCGTAATTTATCAGAAAATACGGACTTTCGGCAGCACGCGCCGCAAGGTCTTCCTGACACACATAGGTGTCCTCCGGAAACTCTCCCGTGGCCAAAACACCGTCTTGCATCAAGAGCAGAGTGAGCGGTCGATGGGCGGCTTCATCGGCAATGACCGATTTTACAAAGGGATCATCGATTTTTCTGAGAATGTGCAAGGTTTTCATTGAAAGGGAATCACCACATCGGCATCCCGAATCATCTGAAAAACCTCTGTTCGCGGCAATTGCCGGGTGATTGCGGGGATTCGCTCGATTTTCCGGACAAGCATGTCGTCGGCATCAACACACAATGTTATCCCGATTTCTTCAAAAACCGCAATAAAATCATACATTGAAGGCCGACCGATTTTTTTACCTTGTAGCGGCATCAAATGATAGGCCCCGTCCTGAACCAGCAAAAAAGTCACCTTATGTTCCGAAAGGGTCAAACCGACACCCGTGCGGAAGGCCTCACTCGCACACAGCGTGTTAAAAGGCCCCGACCGAATGATGATGGCAACCTGTTTCCCCCGATCTCGGCGCATGCTATCTCTATAGCCCGTTTTAATTTGTAAAGGAAAGAAAACGGTCGGTATCCGCAACAATATGAGCAAGTTCATGTTGAGAAAACCATCCCGCGCCGTGCAAGGTATCCGCTTCGGCAATGCCGCGTTTTTGCGCGGACTGACTGCAAATCGAAACGGTCATCTGTGCCGAAAGCAGGCTCCGGAGTTTTTCGGCCGCACCGATTTCATTGTTTTTCACAATGTGGTAGATCCCGTCATCCATTAAAAAAAGACGGACCTGATGCGACGCGGCAAGAAAGGCTTCCGTCAGCGCACAAACCGTTTGGCCGTTTTGGTGTTCGGGACTCGTTGTCATTAAGATACCGATTTTCAATGAAATATCCCTTTATTATCAATGATAAAATGTTTATCATAGGGATTTTAGCTTGTCAAACATGCTGCCGCTAAAACCTGCACGGGACAAGGACGGGAAAAAACTCCGTTCTCTCGATCTACGGCATAGGAAGCAAAACAAGCAAATCATATGATGACTGCTTTCGGGACTTGTTATATACTGATCGGCATGTCGCCGGCATTTGAAGGAAAGTAATTTATGGGCCACTCCCGCCTCCGCACTCCCCTTTCCCAATACACAATAAAAATCGCGAAGATGCTCTTTTTTTCGCTGCTGCTGATTGCAATACCGCGCACGGCGCAGGCGGCCAATCTCCTGCATCATGCACTGGAGGTAAGCCTTTCCCCGGCATCAAATGAGTTGAGGGTGCGCGACCGCATCACACTTCCCGACCACTTACTTCCCGATGAAGCAGGAAAATATCATTTTTATCTGCACGAAGGACTCAATCCCCGGGCGCTGACACCCGGCGTTATCATTGAGCGGGTTCCTGAAATTCCCATACCAGAAATATCGGAGCAGGAAGAACAAACAGAAGAAATTGTGCAAAAAAATACGCCCCTGCCTTCGGCCCGCTATACCCTGACACTTCCCATCGGCTTGAGGACCTTTGTTTTACGATACCAAGGCCGCATCCACCACCCCCTTCGCGGCGGCAATACCCTTTCGGGGCAAGAGGCGGACACCCCCGGTATGATTTCCTCAGAGGGAATTTTCCTTTCGGGGCAGAGCTTGTGGTATCCCCGGTTTCAAGAAAATCGTATGACCTTTTCGCTCGACATCAGCTTGCCGGAATCCTGGCATGCCGTCAGTCAGGGGGAGCGGGTTCGGCATCATCTCCTGGAAGACGGGACACGGCAGCTACGCTGGGATTCCCCTGAGCCGCAGCAGGAAATTTATCTTGTCGGCGGAGCATGGACGGAATATCGTCGGCGCGCCGGACGTATTGAAACACTGGCCTACCTCAGAACACCCGACAAGGCCTTGGCCGACCGTTATTTAAAAGCCACCGAGCAGTACATCGAAATGTATCAAAAACTGCTCGGCCCTTACCCTTATAAAAAATTTGCACTGGTCGAAAACTTTTGGGAAACCGGCTACGGCATGCCCTCTTTTACCTTGCTGGGTTCAAAAGTGCTGCGCCTGCCGTTTATCCTCAAGACCTCCTACCCGCATGAAATACTGCATAATTGGTGGGGAAATAGCGTTTATGTGGATGAAAGCCAGGGCAATTGGAGCGAGGGCCTCACGACCTATCTTGCGGATTATCTGCTTCGGGAGCAGGCGGGCAAGGCACAAGAAGCACGGCTTTCAGATTTGCAACGTTATGCCAATACGGTACGCGCAGGGGAAGATTTCCCGCTTTCGCAGTTTCAATCCCGTTACGATACGGCCTCTCAGGCCATTGGTTATTCCAAAACACTGTTTTTATTTCACATGTTTCGGCAAAGCCTGGGCGATCAGGTCTTTATCACGGCTTTGCGTACCTTTTTTCACGAAAACCGTTTTAAGACCGCTACTTTTTCGGATTTAAGCCGGGCGTTCAGCCGGGCGGCGCGTCGTGACCTTGGCCACGAATTTATGCAGTGGGTTGAACGGGCGGGCGCACCCAGTCTGCGCGCCCAAAACGTCCGCTCCGATAAAACGGAGAACGGCTATCTTTTGAGTGCAAGCCTTGAGCAACGGCAGGCCGGCCCCGCCTATCACTTGCAGATCCCGGTCGCCATCACCCTGCACGGCAAAAAAGAAGCCTTCCAAACCACTATCGAAATGCGGGAAAAGAAAATGGAACTGGCGCTTGTTTTACCGGCCCGTCCCATCCGCTTAAAGATCGATCCGGAATATGATCTGTTCCGCCGTCTGCACCCCTCTGAAATGCCTCCGACGCTGGCAAAGGCGTTTGCGGCGGAATCCACCCTGATTCTCCTGCCCGCCGCCGCACCGCTTCCCTTGCAGCGGGCTTACGAAACACTGGCAAAGTCCATGCAGCAAGCGCAACCGGAACAGATCGAAATCGGATGGGACAATACCTACAAAACCCTGCCGGAGGACCGTTCCGTATGGCTTTTTGGTTGGGAAAACCGCTTTCAACGGATCATTCTGACACAACTGCGAGGATTTGGCGTCTCCGCCAATAGCGCCATGACACGCATTGGAAATATTCAAATCCCCCGTCGCGGGCACAGTCTTGTCTTGACCGCAAAACACCCGAAGCGCGCAAAATACGCCTTAAGCTGGCTTGCAAGCGACCGTGCGGCAGCTATTCCAAACTTGGGACGCAAACTGCCGCACTATCGCAGCTACGGCTATCTCGGTTTTTCGGGAGACGCCGTGAAAAATATCGAGAAAGGGCGCTGGCCTGCAATCGGCTCACCCATGTCCATCCGTATTAAACAGGGTGACGGGCGATGGATCAAAGAAGAACCTGCGGCATTGGCGGCACGTAAGGCACTGACCACCCTACCCCCGCTTTTTTCAGAAACGCGGATGCGGAAGGACATCCGATACCTTTCCAGCCCGGATTTAAAAGGCCGTGGTTTTGGCACGGCGGAACTCGATCGCGCTGCGGAATACATTGCCGCCGCATTTCGTAAAGCGGGTTTAAGCCCCGCCGACGGGCAAGGCCGGAGTTTTTTACAGCAGTGGCAAGAAGCGGACAGCGGCACTGGCCGCGGCCGCACCCTAAAAAATGTTGTGGCCATTTTGCCGGGCACCGCCCCCGGTTTAAGTCAAGAGCAGATTGTAATTGGCGCACATTACGACCATCTCGGTTTTGGTTGGCCGCGCGTACACCAGGGAAATGAAGGAAAAATTCATCCGGGTGCAAATGACAATGCCAGCGGAGTCGCCCTTTTATTAGAACTTGCGCGTTTGTTAAAAGAAGAACAGAATCTCAGGCGATCCATTCTATTCGTCGCATTCACAGGCAAAGAGGTCGGACTGCTCGGATCGGCGCATTTGGCATCGCAACAACAGGGACTGCCGCGCGCTCGCATGCGCGCAATGATTAATTTGGACACGGTCGGAACTTTGCGGAACAATCGTTTATTCGCGCTGGGTGCGGGATCATCGCGTGAATGGCCGCCGATGCTGCGCCGTATCGGGGCAGATGCCGGGGTGAACCTTGCGGTCTTCCCCAATCACTTCGGCACAAGCGACCAGATGAGTTTTATTCATGCAGGCATTCCGGCCATTCAACTCTTTACGGGCCTCACCGCCGATACGGACCGGCCGAGCGACACCTTAGAAAAAATTGACCTGCCCGGCATGGTCGGCGTGGGACGTGTTGTGAAAGAATTGATTACGCACTTGGCGAACCGGCCCACAACACTTTCCCTTGTCCCGCTTCAGGAAGAAAAACCGGGACTGATCTGGCAGCGGCGGGACAGATAGCTGTCCCGGCACCGCATCGTAAAGAGAATCAAGGCAATCATCAATCCTCCTTAAGGAGAAAAGCGATGGATTTTCGTGACGAGCAGGATGAAGAAGGGGCATTTGTCCGACAGGAAGACGCCTTTAGAAAATGGGTAAGCAGCGACGGGTCATCCGAATACCCTGCGGAAGCAGGCCGCTATCATCTGTATGTGTCTCTGGCCTGTCCCTGGGCGCACCGCACCGTTATCATTCGCAAGTTGAAGCAGCTTGAATCGGTCATCGGCATGACGGTGCTGGACCCGATCCGGGACGAACGAGGCTGGGCTTTTCGAGAAGGCTCCGGGCACGGCAAAGATCCCGTTAATCACTTTCACTACTTAAGCGAGGCCTACCGCGCAAGTAAGCCCGGGTTTGACGGGCGCGTGACCGTTCCCGTACTTTGGGATAAAAAAACGGGCCGGATTGTGAATAACTCGGAAGACGACATCACGCGCATGTTCAACAGCGCCTTCAATGCCTTCACCGAAAGCGCGCTCGATATTTACCCGGAGGCGCTGCGGCCCGAAATCGATGCCATGATTGAAATCATTTATCCCAACATCAACAACGGGGTTTACAAAGCGGGTTTCGCCACGCGGCAGGCGGTTTATGAAAAAGAAGTGCTTCAGCTTTTTGAAACCCTGGATCAACTTGAAAACCGTCTTTCAAAACACCGTTACCTTGTCGGAAATCAGTTGACCGAAGCGGATTGGCGGCTCTTTCCCACACTCATCCGTTTTGACGCCGTCTACCACGGTCATTTCAAATGTAACATCCGGCGGATTGCGGATTACCCCCATCTCCAGGCTTATATGAAGGAGATTTACCAATACGACCATGTCGCCGGGACGGTGAATTTTGATCACATCAAACGTCACTATTATGTGACGCATACGGATATCAACCCCACACAAATTGTCCCGCTCGGCCCTGTTTTGGATCTCACTTCGCCGCACGGGCGTGAAAAACTTGTTTAAACGTCATTAAAAAGCGGAAGATTTTTTCCGGATGTGATGTCAAAACAAGTCGGAAAAACCTGTGAGAGTGACCCGAAAGCCATCGAGCGGGCTTTTGGCGCACATCAGGGCTAAGTTAATGCCCCTGATATGATGGCTTGAGGAAAACGCTATTTTCCGGGCATCTCAAGCGGCACGGATATCTTTTTGTAACCGGGCGGCACTTCGAAAAGGGCGGGGTCGAGCTTTTGCACTTTGATATTGGCGAGTTGAAGCAATATGTGTTGGTTGTTGTTAAAAAATTCCTGCCGGATGGGGGCATTGTCGAATTCGATCGCTTCCCAAACAAAACCGCTCTTTCTTGTGCCGTCTTCTTCTTTCCAGGAAAGTTTGAATTTGTTGGTCATGATCCCGGCGACGGGTTCTTTTGCGAGGAAGACTTTTTCGTAATCCTGCTTGGAATCGGGCAAGAGACTGCCCGCCTCACCGCGCGACTCCGTATACATTTTTTCATCGGGCATCAAGTTCCAAAAGAGGGGTTCTTCTTTATCCCCGCGCGAAATGTTAATCGAGCGCCGCCCGGCAATCACCACTTCCATGCGCAGCTTTTTTTTCTGAGAATAAATTCTTGAAGAAAAAATACGGGGGTTTACGCCGATTTCCCCTTGGGAAATGGTGACAAACTGGTCCGCAACGTAATCGCCCAGCGCCGGGTTTGGTATAAAAATTGCGACCAATACGGATAAAACAATAGATTGAAGGATGTTCTTTTTCATCTTGCTTCCCATAAATTAAGGATGCAAACTATAGCATTATTCGGCTCCTATCGGCAATATGGCCTATCGTTCCGGTTTATTTTGCGTATGATTCTTTTTTTGTGAAAGACTTAAAATTTAAAAAGCTGATACAATCTTTTAATGAAACACCGATGAAGTCCGGCGTGAAGAAAACCTTGTCCCGTAAAACAAAAATTGTCGCAACCTTTGGCCCCGCGATTGATTCGCCGGTACTCCTTCTGCGCCTTATCAAAGCAGGCGTGAATGTGATTCGCCTGAATTTTTCACACGGAACTCAAAAAACACACGGGCAGACCATCGCATTGATTCGGGAAGTGTCCCAAAAAGCAGGCGCTCCCGTTGCAATCATTCAAGACCTTCAGGGGCCAAAGGTCCGGATCGGACCCTTGAACGCCCCGGCCTATGTGTTAGAGCGAAACGCTTCTTTTCAATTGTTCAACAGTCTCACGCCGGGAACGGAGCAAGGCGCTCCAGTGGATTACCCGACCTTGCATCAAAAGGTCAACACCGGGGATACGGTTTTAATCAATGACGGCAATATTGTTTTAAAAGTGATCCGTATCCGGCAAGCTATCATCCACTGCCGCGTCATCGAAGGGGGCGTTTTGGAGGCAAACAAAGGGGTCAATGTCCCCGGAAGGGACCTTGGTTTTCCCGTGCTGACAAAAAAAGATCGAAGCGACCTTCGTTTTGGTTTGTCTCAAAATGTTGATTATATTGCCCTTTCAATGGTACGCCGGGCGGAAGATGTGCTTGCAGTCCAACGCATCATCAAAAAAGAAAAACGCGTAACGCCCGTCATCGCGAAACTGGAGCAGGCGACGGCCATCGAACACCTCGAAGGTATCATGGCGGTTTCCGATGGGGTCATGGTGGCACGGGGTGATTTGGGCGTGGAAATCCCCTTGGAGCAAGTGCCCCTGCTCCAAAAAAAAATAATCAAAATGGCCAACGAAACGCATATCCCCGTGATTACCGCAACACAGATGCTGGAGTCGATGGTGGCGCGAACACGACCGACACGCGCCGAGGCATCCGATGTGGCAAACGCCATTTTTGACGGCACGGATGCGGTGATGCTGTCAGGGGAAACGGCATCGGGAAAATATCCGCTGCGCGCGGTGCAAATCATGTCCCGCATTATTCTGGCTGCCGAAAAGGAGTTGCCTTTTGTGACCCCGCCACTGCAAAAAGGCGTTTCGATTCCCAAGGCCGTCAGTCAAACGGCCTGCACACTGGCCGCACAAATGGACGCAAAAGGCATCCTGACCTCCACGCTTTCAGGCGGATCGGCACGCCGTCTCTCAAAATTTCGCCCTAAAATCCCCATATTGGCCTTCACACCGGACCCCCAGATTGTACGCCGGATGAGTCTCTACTGGGGGGTAGCGCCTTATAGAATGCCGATGTTAAAAGGGGAGGAAAATCTTTTTCAGGAGATGATTGCCTGCATGCGTTCCGAATCCCTGGCCAAAAAAGGGGATCTGCTCGTGATGCTTTCCCAATCCCCCAGCCGCACATCAAAAAAACAACCCAGCCCGCCTCCGACAGACTCCATCAAAATTCACCAGATGTAAAATTTACTTCCGGTAAAGACCAAAGACGGCTGCGGTTTTCGGGACATAAAAACAAAAAAGCCCCAAGAAATACATCTTGAGGCTTTTTTGAGAAGTTATGAAAAAGCTAGGCTTTTACAACATTAGCCGCTTGCGGTCCTTTTTCGCCAGAACTTACTTCAAATTCGACTTCTTCACCTTCTTCAAGAGATTTAAATCCTTCTCCCTGAATTGCCGTAAAGTGAACGAAGATATCATTACCATCTTCCTGTGTGATAAATCCAAAACCTTTGCTGGCATTGAACCACTTAACACGACCTTTGACCATCTCTGTATTCCTCCTGTTTACGGGTATTGCTTACAACTTTCCTCAGGTCTTCCCAATGGATCAGGGCAAATTGAAAGCCATCGCACGAACCCTATTATGCGAGAACAACAATCACTCCAATACAGCTACAAGCAAGCATATTTTCACCGTCCGGATACTATAATATTGACTTAAAGAGTGTCAAGCCATTTCAGATCCCCCAAAATCAATCGCTAATTTGGGGGGATCTCCCCATTTTGACGTTATTGGGAGGCGGGAATCCTGAAATAAGGATTGCTTGATTTTGACCTTAAGGAAATGCTGATTATGCGGCAACTTGAGACAGAGCGGAAAGGGCCTCAAGGAGTTTCTTGACGGACTTGAAGCGTTTTGCTTTTTCTTTTTCGAGACATTTAAGGATGATTTCGTCCAAAGCGGCCGGAATTTCAGGGGTCACCATTTTGGGCGGTGTAGGAGGGGTATGCAAGTGTTGGTAATAGATATCCCCTTTTGAAAAAGGGGGGCGTGCCGTCAGCATACGGTAAAATGTGCACCCCAGGGAATAGATATCAGAGGCCGTATCCACTTTCTCGCCGACAATTTGTTCCGGAGACATATAAAGGGGCGTGCCCTTGATCGAGGTCTTTTCCTGCATGGTATCCGTCATCATCTTGGCCAAGCCGAAATCCATGATTTTGACGGTGCGATCTTTAAGCAACATGACATTTGCGGGTTTTAAGTCCCGGTGAATAACTTGTCGCTCATGGGCATAAATCACCCCGCGGCAGATGGATTTCATAATTCCAATCCGCTCCCTTAAGGGAGCGCGGTAGCGCTCCAAATAATGTTTCAGGCTAATTCCGTCAATGAATTCCATCGTGATGTAAATGTCGTCACCGTTTTTCCCGGTATCAAAAATGGTGACGATATTCGGGTGATTCAAAGCCGCCGCAATGCGTGCTTCCTGAAGGAAATTTTGAAGAACGGCCGGATTTTCACGAATGGATTGCGGAAGGATTTTATACGCCACTTGACGCTTTAGAATGGCATCTTCCGCCAGATAAACGACACCCATACCGCCTTGACCGATTTTCCGAATCATTTTATACCGTGCCGGGGCTTTGTTGTCTGAAGCAACCGTTTTAAGCGGACTTTCTTCCTGACTATCATGGAGTGCTTTGTTGACCTCTTTTAAAGCTTTTTTAAGCAGCATACTGCGTTGTTTAACATCCTTGTAGTTATAATTTTTTTGCAAAATCGCTTCGTAAAGTGCTTCTGCTTCTTTAAATTCTTTTTCCGATTCATGCAGTGCGGCAAAACGGTAGTAGATTTCGATATTTTTATCGGAGATGGGATTCTTGGCAATGACTTTTTGGAAACAGTCTTTTGCCGCAGAAACCATGCCGCGCTCAAGCAATAACTCTCCCAAGAGTCCGGAAGCAGAAACAAAATCGGGTGCGTCCGGATTCACCTTTTGCAGATAGGAGATACAGCGATCCACATCCCCTTCTTGTTTCAGCAAAAGCGCCGCAGCGTAATAATCGCCAATTAATTCCTGCATTTGCGCGGCACGGTCAAATTTTTTCAGCTTGACATAAAGCTCCGCAGCTTCTTCCAAACGCCCACCTCTTTCAAGCGATTTGGCCGCGCCCTCAAGATTCCCGTTTGAAAGAAAAAGGTCTGCGGCGCGGTGATAATCCCCGGCATGCTGGTACATATCCGCCGCGCCGGTCGTGTAACCAGACTTCTCATACATTTCAGCCGCTTCGACCCAACTTTCACCCAGTTCAAAGGCCTTGGCCGCCTCTAAAAAATCGCCTTCTTCCTGGTATTTTTTTGCCATAATCCAGTGGCCCTGTTTTTCATCCCCCATGGCATCATAAATCTTCGCCGCCTTTTCGAAGAGGTGTGCCGCCAAGTAAAATTGCGCCGCCTTCTCAATTTCACCGGCATGCACCGCAGCTTCCGCGGCTTGTTCCGAAAAATCGGCGGCTGAAAAAATCTCCATGGCTTTTCGAAAACGTTTGATTTTCATATAGAGCGTGCCGCTTTCAAAAGCCGCCTGCTTGACTTGTTGCTGTTTTTCGACAGAGTGATTTGTCGAAACCACTTTCTGTTTTAAAAAATAGGCTTCGTATTTTTCCGCCGCACGTTCGTAATCCTCGGAAAGTTTATAAAGATGGGCCGATTTCAACTGTTTCCCAAACTTCTCATACTGGGCGGCGGCCTTTTTATATTCCCGCCCCTTTTCGTACATTTCGGCGGCAAGGATGTTTTTATTGCAGGAAAGGTAGCATTCGGCGGCGTCCAGATAATTTCCCCCGCGCTGATACATGATGGCCGACTTCTCAGAATCCCCGGACAAACTGTAAAACTGCGCGGCATCATCCCACTGTTTTAAATGCTCATAAACACGCCCGACCTGCTGAAAGGCTCTCACCGATTTGTAGGCCTGAATTGCCTGCTGATAATCCTGAGCTTGTTCATAAAGCTCTCCCGCCATGAGAGGGTCTCCTGATCGGGCCGCACGCTCAATGCCTCTGGAAATGCTGTGGGAGTTTTCAAATTGCATGACCCGGTATTTTTTGAAGAGGGAATAGCCCCAAACAATCAAACCGATCAACAAGAGATACGCGATGATGGTTGTTGTGGACAGGGTCAGCAAATAGTTTTGAGCCAGTTCCAGTACGGAAAGCAGCGGCGGGAGCAGATCATGCTGCCAATTGGAGAGATTCATGATCCGCGCACAACCTTTAAGCGGACATCACCCAAGCGGATTACATCATTGAGGCGGAGTGTTTTTTGATCGACTTTTTCATCGTTGACTAAAATACCGTTTGTACTGTGGTTGTCCCGGATAAAAAGCCCGTCTTTCCCCCAGGCCAATTCCGCGTGAAAACGGGAAACCTGCGGATCATTGAGGCGCACGGCAACGTTTCCGCGTCCCAGGGAAACCGGATCCGGCGAAAAACGAATCAAAAAGCCGGCCCGGCTACCGGAAAGGACCTTCACACACAAGAGTCTCTCCCCTTCGGCTTTTTCAAAAGAAGGGGCCTCAGTCCCGTTTCCATCCTGAAGCGCACCGCGCGCATTTTCCTCTGCGGTTTCAGAAGACGGGTCAGGGATATCAAGCCCGGCTTGAACATCAGCGGCCTGATTTTCCCCCTCCGCGTCTTCATTTTGCGCAGGCATTGCAGGGGCTTCCGCAATACGCTCTTCCGCATTTTCTCTGTCGTGTGCGGCTTTTATTTCTGTTTCATCAAAAAGCTCGATCCGCATCTCAGGATCTTGTTTGGCAGCGGCAATCAACTGCGCTTTAAGATCCTGTGAAGCACGGATCTCGTTTTGCCCTGTAAAATAGGTATCGCAAACCTTGCCGTTCATAAAATAAAAGAGTTGAACCTGCGATTTCTTTTTAAAAACAAGGACGGCTTCTTTTTTTTGTTCGTGGATCGGCGCCAAAATCCGTTCAATATCAATAAGGGCCGTTGTGCCGACAACACTCGGCAAATATTGAGCAAAAATAAGCAGACATTTAAATAAAACGGGACTCACCTGATAAAGCTGAAGTTCGCCTTTAAACCCGGAGGCTTCTTTCAAACCGCCCGAAAAAATCAGCGGGGAAAAGTCGAACATATCAAGGCAATAAGCGGCATAGCATTTGTTCTCAAGAATGAAAAGCGCCTTGGTCGGCGCATTTCCCTCGATGAGGACAATTGCAGTGCTAAGGTCTTCTTTTTCTTTGGTTTTGCTCAGCAGTGCTTCAATGGATTCGGAAGATTTGAGCGGTGTGGAGAAGACCTTGTTTTCCTTATAAATGAGATCTTTAAACACAGTAAAAAGTGTATTTTATAAGTGATTGCTTGTCAAACAAGGGCGGGCTTTCGCATGCCGTGCGGCAACACCGAAAACAGGCTGATTTGAAGGGGATAAAAAGAAAAAAGATAGGGTTTGGCTGAAGCCGCGAAGACCCGCTTGAAGTTGTGTTAGGACGTGTCAACATCCCGGCCGAAACGCGCCGAGAGATAGCGACCGGCCTTTTCCAAAATGGAGCGTTCGCTATTGTGGGTAAGCATGTCCAAGCCTTTCTGCAGAGGCACCCAGCGGGCCTCGTCCACTTCGCCGTCATGATCGCAGACATTGCCGTTGAGATATTCCAAGAGATAAAAATGGACGGTTTTGAAAATTTTCATCTCTTCTTGGCGTGAATAAAACCAGTACTGGATTTGACCGATTTTCTCCAGGATTTTCCCGTGGGTGCCGGTTTCTTCACGCACTTCCCGCAAGGCCGTTTCGGGCAGGGTTTCCCCCTTTTCGATCGATCCTTTGGGCAGGCACCAAATAAGCTTGCCTTTCAAATTATGATGACAGATGAGGATGACCCGGAGTTGCTCGTCTTCAACTTTGTAAACAACGCCGCCGGAAGACGTATGTTTCTTGGTTTTCATGACAAAATAACCCGTTGGCTGGCGTTTTTAAAAATAACGGAAGTTTTCCGCCGATACAGCCGATTAAGCGGGATATTAGCATTTATCTAAAAAAATGAACAGCCCTTTTTATCGACATTACCACAGTTAAAGACATGACCTTGCTTTTACCGGGTGCTTTTTATATCGAAGCGGGGCGTATTCGAGAAAGCTGATTGCGAAGGAAAAAATCAGCCAGGATAAGCGCCATCATTGCCTCCGCGATGGGAACGGCCCGAATGCCGACGCAAGGATCATGACGCCCCTTTGTAACAATTTTTGCGGGCCGACCCAGGGTATCAATCGTATCTTGCGCGATTGATATTGAGGACGTGGGCTTAAGTGCCAGGCGCACGATAAGATCGCCGCCATTTGAAATCCCGCCTAAAACGCCCCCGGCGTGATTTGAACAAAAGCCTTCAGGGGTCATGGCATCGCAATTTTCACTGCCTTTCATGGTCACGACTTGAAAACCCGCACCGATTTCCACCCCTTTGACGGCATTGACGGACATCATGCCTGCGGCCAAAACGGCATCCAGTTTATCAAAAACCGGTTCACCCAAGCCCGCGGGCACACCCTTGGCCACAACTTCCACACAGGCGCCAATGGAATCATGTTCGGACTGCGTCTTGCGTATCACGGCTTCCATTTCGCCGACCACATCAGCATCGGGGCAAAAAAGTTCATTTTGCTCAATCTGCGCCCGATCAATTTTTGAGATTTTCACATCTCCGATTTGCCTCACATATGCAAAAATCTCAAGCCCTTCCGCTGCAAGCAGTTTCCGGGCAATCGCACCTGCCGCAACCCGCGCAACCGTTTCACGGGCGGAGGCACGGCCGCCGCCCCTGTAATCCCGGTGACCATATTTTTTAAAATAGGTGTAATCGGCATGCCCCGGACGAAAAAGATCTTTGATGCCTGCATAATCTCTGGATTTTTGATCTTCATTGTGAATGATAAAGGCGATGGGTGTGCCGGTCGTCTTTCCTTCAAACATGCCGGAAAGAATTTGAACCGTATCGGATTCTTTGCGCCGGGTCTGGTAGCGATTCTGCCCCGGCCGTCGGCGATCCAGGTCTTTCTGGAGATCGCGCGCGGAGAGCGGCAGCCCTGCGGGACAGCCGTCTACAATGCCGCCCAATGCAATGCCGTGACTTTCACCAAAGGTGGTCAGCCGGAAGACTTGACCGAATGTGTTTCCTGCCATAATTGATCCTGAAAATCATCTGCAAGGGAAGGCGGGCCGAAGACTCAACTTCCGGCCCATTTAATGGTACAACCGATTGCACAGGTTTCGGAGGACGGAATTGTTGCTCCGGAAAGCAAGGCTGAAATGGCCTCCCGCAAATCGTGGATGCGCGCGCCTTCGGCATCCTGCCAGTGATCGTCGATCCGGCCCGTGTATCTCAGTCTTCGTTCCTGATCCAACAAAAAAATCTCCGGCGTATAGTGCGCACCGTAGGCATTGGCGACGGCCTGCGTCTCATCACGCAGATAGGGAAAATTGAAACCCTTTTCTTTTGCACGCAGGACCATCTTGGGAAAATCGTCCTCGGGATAATTTCGGGTTTCATTGGCATTAATTGCAATCAGGGCGACGCCTTCGTCTGAAAAATCGCGTTGGATGTTTATCAAACGATCTTCGTAGGCCTGTGCATAAGGGCAATGATTGCAGGTAAAAATCACAACCACGATTTTTTTATCGCTGAAACCACTTAGGGTGTGGTTCTGCCCATCCACACCGGGCAGATTAAAATCAGGGCCTTTTTCCCCAATGCGTAAACGGCGGGTCTTCACAATCTACCTTGTGCTTTAAGCAGCTTTCAGGGCCAAACATTCCTTGCAGAGTCTTTTGTCTTCCCCTTCTGACAACAAGGCTTCATCCGTATGTTCTCCGCAGGCCTCACAAGGGGCGGCCGGATATTTACCCGATATCTTCGGGGCAGACAAGACGGGACGGGAGACCTGAAACAGCTCTGATTCCGGGGCGGCCAAAATTTTGTCGATCGTCTCTTTTGTGAGTCGTTCCAAAGTTGCTTTTTGTTCGGCTGTCGCCTCGTTTTTTTTCACCGCCTTTCGCAGTGCCCGAAATTCGCTGTGGTCAAAAGTATCCCAATAATGGCAATAAGCGCGCACGCTGTTGCCGGTCTTCGTATTTTGCAGGATATACACGGGTTTTCCCACATCGGTCAGAATAAGGTTGCGTTTGCCGAAGGTGCAGCCGGTAATCTCCTGAATGGCATCCAGGGCACAGGTTTGGTTTCCCACAAGTGCGACAACCTCTTTCATGTTTTTTAACTCATCGCCCATTTCGCGAACCAAAATTTCAGCGGCGCGATAGCCTACGGCAATGTCGAGGCAAAGATGCCGGTGAAATTCAACCGCGTCTTGAAATACTTTTTTCATAAATAATCCCTCCTAAAATAGTGATGTGAGGTGCTTCATCCGGGCGCCCCGAAAACAAATTTGAAACTGATCATACCATAAGGCTTTGTCGGAATAAAATCTATTCCTCCACCAATATTTCCGACTGAATTTTATGCACTCAGCCTGCTAAAACATGTGATTTGAACAACAAGAACGCCATTGACGAATACGGGGGGAAACGGACGGATTTAGCCAGAGCGGCCTTTAGTCATGAATGGAAATGATATAATGTTGGTTAAGGTACACCACATGCTTCGGTTGAAACAAGCGAAGGAAGGTGAAGGGGAGGTTCGCATAGTCTTTTACACGACCGAAACGACCGTCTTGCAGCGAGATAAAGATATCGCCTTCAACCGATTCGCCGACGCCCATCTTTGCGCAAATCGAATAACCGCTGCCCATTTTCATAATGTCGTCCGATTCCCCTTCCGAGTCGATTCTGGCTTGCACAATGTGGGTCCGGTTAAGCAATACAATGCCTTTTTCCGTTTTAAGCGGAATAAACTCGTCCTCCCCATTCAGCAAATCGCCCAGATTTTGGGGTCCGGAGTGGGTGACTTCATAGAGGCTCAAAAACACATGGCCGTCAATTTTGCTGTGGTCCGACAGCAGAAAAAAAACCTTGCGAATCTTTTTTTCGATTTTCCGGTCATTCATGCGAAACCCCTCCTTGAGTGGGAAGGGGGAAGAGTGCTTTGTTGACCGCAAACTTATACGCTTCTTCAACCGTAACCCGTTTTTGGGTGAGCAAATCCTGTAAAGCCTGATCCATAAGCTGCATGCCCTCTTTTTTCCCGGTTTGAATGATCGAGGGGATTTGGAAGGTTTTACCCTCCCGAATCAAATTGGACACCGCGTGAGTAACATAGAGAATTTCCAAGGCTGCCGCCCGTTTCCCATCCACGGTTTTTAAGAGTTGCTGTGCAATAACGCCCTTGAGGGATTCGGAAAGCATGGCACGGATCTGCTCCTGTTGATTTGTGGGAAAAACATTGATGACGCGATCCACCGTCTTTGCGGCACTGCTGGTATGTAAGGTGCCAAAAACAAGGTGTCCGGTTTCCGCAGCCGTAATGGCAAGCTCAATCGTTTCCAGATCACGCATCTCTCCGACCAAAATAATATCGGGATCTTCACGTAAGGCCGCTTTCAAAGCGGAAGCAAAGGAAATCGTATGCCGTCCGACCTCTCGCTGGTTAATCAAACTGTTCTGACTTTTATGAACAAACTCAATCGGGTCTTCGACCGTAAGAACATGCTCCTTTTGTGTTTTATTGATGTGATCGATCAAGGCGGCCAGTGTGGTCGATTTCCCGCTGCCCGTCCCGCCGGTCACTAATACCAGGCCTTTTTTGAGCTGTGCAAAACGCAGCACGGCGGGTGGAAGTCCCAGTTGCTCAACCGTTAAAATCGTAGTCGGAATCAGACGAAAAACGGCACTGATGCCCAGGCGGCCATAGAAGATATTCGCCCGAAAGCGCGAGGCCAGGGCAGGCACCTCATAGGCAAAATCCAGATCCCGCGTTTTCTCAAACTGTTTATTCTGAGACTCGGACATGATCTCTTTGAGCAGGGTTTTAATTTGCTCACGCGCAAGCGCATGCTCCAAAACCGGAACCAAATCTCCTGCGGCCCGCATGAGCGGCGGATTATCAGGGGAAAGGTGCAAATCCGAGCCGCCTTTTTCCTTTAATGTTTTAAACAAGGTGTCGATTTGCGCCATAACATCATCCTTCCCGGATCAAGACAATCAAGAAAAAGCTTACCAGAAATCGGATGATCTGCAAGGCCCGTTTACAGCTTTAAAAACGAATTCAAGCAGGATAAAACCCACCGGAAGGCAGTAAAAAAACCCGCCGCCGAAACCTTCAGAGACGGGCTTTTTTGCAGAACTTAATCAGAGCTTCCTTGAATTGGAGGGGCCTTAACAGCACGCTTCGGGTTCACAACAGGGATTGTCCGTGTCCTGCGGGCTGCGCACCCCGGCCTGATCGCCCTGAGTCACGACAAAATCGGATTGGTAGGGTGGTTTTTTCAATTTTTCCGCCGTGTCCGTGCAGACGGCAACGGCTTGATCGCGTGGAAAAAAGTGGCCTTCTTCGTCCATGACGGCCTGCATTGGACCTAAATAAGTCGCCTCCTGCCCGATGTAGCGGCAAGCCGCCTTTTTTTGAAATTTATAACCTCGAATGACGACTGAAAAGAAACGGTAACCCTCCACTTCTTTCCAAAGGCTGCGTTTTAAGATAGAGAGCCCATAAAATCCCGCTTGCTCCATCTTTGCGATGTATTCCGTTTCGGTGAGGGCCCCGGAAACACACTCGCCCCAGAGCCGCGGATTGGCACGCATGCCTTCCGGCACGGGCTTTTCTGAAATTGTGTCGGAAACGACAATACGGCCGAAGTCTTTCAAAACGCGCCAGATTTCGACAAAAACCTGCTTTTTATCCGGGGAAAGATTGATGACACAATTTGAGGTTATCAAATCCGCAAACTGATCCGGCAGGGGGATATCTTCCAAATACCCTTTTTTAAACGTCACATTCTCAAAACCCAGATTTTTTATCACCTTTTCTTTCGCACGCCGGGCTTTACGCAGCATTTGATCCGTCATATCGATGCCTACAACTTTTCCCGACGGCCCGACTTTCTTGGCTGCAATAAAACAATCGATGCCGCCGCCGGAGCCCAAGTCCACCATCGTTTCTCCCTCCGAAACATCGGCAAGACCCACGGGACTGCCACAGCCGTAAGAAATATCCATGACTTCTTGCGGAATGTGTTCACTGTCGTGATCGGAATAAACATCGGGACAGCACAAGGCGGGTTGCGGCACATCTGCGGCATCCCCGTAAAAATCACTCACGACACGGCGGGAGTGATCCAAATCAACCGACAAGACACAGGCCGAGCGGGAGAGTGAAACCTCAAATCCCCCGACGGCAGGCGCGCCCGGCACGATGTCTTCAACAACAGCCCCTTCACCCATTGCCGAGAAAATCACGGGCCGATCATAACCCGAAGCAGTGGTTTGCCGTGATTTTTTTTGTGCCAATTCAAAGAGCAAGTCCAAAATCCGCTGTTCATAAAATTCTGAAAAAGGATCTTCCCCCATAAATTGACCGCTGTAAAGATAAGTGTGTTCGATGTCGCCGCCCCCGCACAAATATTTCAGGTAACAATCTTTGCACTTGCGCTTTTTTTGAACCGTGCACTGTCGCATTTCTTCCGCAAGGGCCGCACTGCGCCAGATGGCTTCCAGTGAGGTTTCATCGGGATTCCCCATACGAAGCGCCGGAATACCGGCTAAGGCTGCGGAGGGATAAACCTGCCCATCGGCATAAACACAAAGTGATTCATAACCCGCATTCGAAAGGTCACCTTTCACACCGGAAGGCCCCATCAATTTTCCCAAGAGCACGTCATCGTTATCAAAAGTCATCCCTGCTTCATTGCTCAAGCGTTTAACGGTTTTAAAGGCATGCAGTAATGCCGAAGCAGAGGGCGATTTAAGACTTTCAGTGCCTGCGGCCCGCCCGCGATGATGGCTTAACAAAAGGTGAATATTTTTGATGCCCAGGGAAGCGCCCAGTTTCACCATCTCAGGCAAGTGCGCAATATTCGCGCGATTGACGACCGTGGTGAGGGTGGGAGAAAAGCCGAGACCGATCACTTCTTTAATGCCGCGAACGGTTGCGTCAAAGCTGCCCTTGCCCCGAATGGGGTTGTTGATTTCGGCTGTAGGTCCGTCGAGACTGATCTGAAGTTGAAAGGCATCGGGCGCATAAGTCGTGAGGCGTTTGAGGTGTTTGCCCCGGAAGAGCATGGCGTTGGTCAAAATCATCAATTCGGTTTTTTCCCCATGCGGCGGAGACAAAATGTGGTCGATAATTTCAAAAATATCCTCGCGCAAAAAAGGCTCTCCTCCCGTGATAAAAAAACGGGTCACCCCCAAAGCCAGGCCCTGGTCAATCGTGCGTCGCCAAAAATCGGTATCCCCTCCCGCCTCGCCGCTTGGGGAAGAATCCACCAGACAATGTTCGCAGGCCAGGTTGCAGGCATTCGTCACATGCAGCCATAAGTCGGTCAAATGATCAAGCCGCAGGGTTTCGGCACGGCCGGGATAGGGTGCCTTAAGCCGGGGCGATTCGGAGATAAAATTTCTGCGCAGCGCGTCTTGCAAAAAACTGTGGCAGTGCAGCCATGCCAAACTCCAATCCGTATCTTCCGCACGAGCATAGTGCCGGACAATTTCTGAAAAATCGCGCTGACCGTCGAGCAGGCGCATGATGCGCGCACCGCGCACATCGGTTGTCATCCAATGCGGGGTCTCCGGGTCAATGAGAAGCCTAAGGCCTTCACGCGAAACCTCCCGATAAACCGGGGCGAAAAAGCGGGTGTCTTTTTGTATTACATCCGTCATTTAATCTACTCCGTGATTAATGATATATCTTAGTGTTCCAATAGATACCGAAAACCGTAAGGCCTCACTGCAGGCTATCCCACATTTCTAAGTCGGCAGACCGATTATTTGCGTAATTTGGGCCAAATCAAGACCGCATTATAGCAAATCCGATCAAAGCAGGGAACGACACATTTTTTACAAAACAGGTTCCACTGCGCTCTTGGAATCCTGAGAAATCTTCGGAGAACCGGAGGTATCGGCATCATGACACAGGGTGCGCGTTTGGCAGGCGGAAAAACGGCTATGTGATTTTCACAGCTCAATGAAAGCCGATGGACACAAACACGGTCATGGCGGCAAAAAAGGTCAGGAAGGCTACGGGCTCCGACACATTGCCCTGTGTGAATTCGACATGATGAATATCCGTTTTACACCCGGTGTTGCGCATCATTTCAAAGCGATACCGGAACCCGCCTGCAAGTAAGCGGAACGGCCTTAAGGTCTCCCAAAATCAGCGATTGATTTTGGGGTCTTGTCTTTGTCGCACCGCATCCCCTAATATATTCCCTATTCAATATCCGAAACCCTTACGTTTCAGGAGAAGGTTTGTGGAAATTTCTGACAAAACCCTAACGGTCATTCTGGCAGGCGGCGTCGGTTCCCGCCTGCATCCTTTAACCTCTGAACGCGCGAAACCGGCAGTCCCTTTCGGCGGCATCTATCGCATCATCGACTTCGCCCTTTCAAACTGTTTGCATTCCGGCCTGCGTCAGATCATGATTCTGACACAATATAAGTCGCATTCGCTCAATAAACACCTTCGGGACGGCTGGTCGATTTTTAATCCCGAAATTGATGAATTTATTACGGCCATTCCGGCACAGAAACAGACCGGGGAGGATTGGTATGTGGGGACCGCAGATGCCATCTATCAAAATCGCTTTCTCATTCAACGAAGCGAAGCCAAACAAGTCTTGATTCTGGCGGGAGATCACATTTACCGGATGGATTATGCCGAAATGCTCAAAGATCATATCAACAAAAAACGTGATGTAACCGTGGCCTGCATGCCCGTACCGCTTGAAGAGGCGAAGTCTTTTGGTGTCGTCGAAGTTGACGAAGGCAGCCTCATTCGGCGCTTTCATGAGAAAGAAGCACATCCGCCCACCATACCGGACAAGCCTGAACACGCATTGGCTTCGATGGGGATTTATGTTTTTAATACCGAAACACTGCTGGATGTGGTGCAAAAAGATCACGGCGTCAGCTCATCCGCACACGATTTCGGGAAAAATATATTTCCCAGCATGATGGGTTCGAATATTACGGTCGGGGCCTACCCTTTCGGCGGAAAATCCGGTCGCGTGACACAAGATGCTTATTGGCGTGATGTGGGGACAATTGATGCCTATTATCAGGCAAATATGGATTTGCTCAAACCAATGCCCCCGATCAACCTTTACCAAAAAGACTGGTTGATTCGCACGTATCACGGGCAATTTCCTTCGGCACGAATGGTCCCTTCAAAGACAGGGGAAGTGGGTTTTGTCGAAAATGCTTCACTCGCCGGCGGGGATGTCATCATTGGCGCGCGAGTGATCCGTTCCATCCTTTCCCATAACGTCCGAGTCGAAGCCCATGCACTGGTTGAAGGATCGATCTTGTTTGACGGTGTGCGTGTGGGCGCCGGTGCGCGTTTACGGCGCTGTATCGTAGATAAACGGGTTACGATTCCACCCGGCGCGAATATCGGGTGGAATCGTAACTTGGATAAACTTAGGTTTACCGTTTCGGAAGGAGGGATTGTGGTTGTCACAAAGGGCTATCAATTCCCCAATTAAGCCGTACCCATACTACTTATCAAACGGACTTGATTATTTGATGCGCACAATCTCAAGCGTCTCAATGACCACGGGTGTATTCGGCCGATCCCGTCGGTCACGCGGCACGCGGGCGATCTTTTGCACAATGTCCTGCCCGTCATAAACCTGGCCAAAGATCGTGTGTTTATTATTCAGATGCGTTGTTGCACCTTCCGTGATAAAAAATTGGCTGCCGTTTGTATTCGGTCCCGCGTTTGCCATCGCCAAACGGCCCGGCCGGTCAAACTTTAAGTCCGAGTCAAATTCATCCTCAAACTGATAACCGGGTCCGCCAATGCCCGAACCTAGCGGATCACCGCCCTGAATCATAAACCCCGGGATCACACGATGAAAAATGATGCCGTTATAAAAGGGTTTTTTGACCTTTTCTTTGGAATTGGGATCCGTCCATTCCTTTGTCCCTTCCGCCAGACCGACAAAGTTTGCCACTGTTTTGGGTGATTCTTTTTCAAAAAGCTGTACCGTGATTTTACCCTGCGAAGTATTAAAGATTGCGTACAATCCTGGCGCGAGCTTCTTTTCTTCTGCGGAAGCCTCCGGAATGAGCGTCATCATCATGATCGAGACGGCCAGAAATAAATTGAAATAAGTCATCTTCTTTTTTCCTCCCAACATTAAAAAACCTGCCACACAAATATCGCGGGATATTACTATAAGGAAACAGGGATGACAAGCCGGAAGCGCGCGGCCCATTCGGGCCTCAGCGTATTTAAGCCCTGTGCGAACAGAAAGCAGCCCGAAATTTTTAGGGACATCACACAGTAAAATCGATGACTTTTTTAAACAATATGATATCCTTGGCTTGGATGCATTTTCATCACGGACAAAAAATCCGGCCAAAGGGAATACCAATCCTCCGATGGACAAAACAGGCTCCCGGCCCGAACTCTATTATGACTATTTTGAATCGCCCCTGGGGCCGCTCTGGATCGTCGCCGGTCCGGCGGGACTCTCTTACCTCATTAGAGGAAAAAGCGAAGACTTACTCCTGACCGAGATTGAAAGCAGAACAGGCCGACGCCCCTTAAAAAAACTGAACCAAATGTCACGATGGCGTGGCCCCTTGGTCCGTTATTTCTCCGGAGAGGCAATTGTCTTTGACGGCCCGATTTCCTTTTTGGAAGGCAGCCCTTTCCAGCAAAGCGTCTGGCGGACCTTGCTCGAAATTCCGTACGGGACCGTGCGCAGTTATCAATGGGTCGGCGAACAGATGGCCTTGGAGCGCGCAGGCCGCGCAATCGGAAACGCCTGCGGTAAAAATCCTATTCCCGTCATTATTCCCTGCCACCGGGTTGTGCGCCAAAACGGGACGCTGGGTGGATATACCGGAGGTATCGAAATCAAGAAAAAATTGTTAGCCTTGGAAGGCATTATCATAAAAGAAGGGCGTTTTTCATCGCGTTTTTAAGAGACGAGGACTCAAATGGAGCAACTCAGTGCAAGCCGGAGCGTCACACTTCGGCTTAAATTTCCCAATAAAATCGGCATGCTCGGCAAAATTACTTCCGCCGTCGGCAAAGCGGGCGGAGACATTGACGCCATTGACATCGTCAATACCGAAGACGGTATGATTTTGCGTGATCTTACCTTTAAAACACGGAACGAAACCCATCTCAAAGAAATCGAAGCCGCACTCGACAAGCTTTCCGGCGTCACCTTGCTACACCGCTCCGATCGCACCTTTCTGCTGCACTTGGGCGGGAAAATAGAACTCAAAAACAAAATCCCCTTAAAAACACGCGACGACCTTTCCCGCGCCTACACACCCGGCGTCGCGCGGGTGTGCATGGCAATTCATGAGGATAAAAACAAAGCTTTTTCACTCACAATCAAAAAAAACAGCGTCTTGATTGTAACCGACGGTTCGGCAGTACTGGGGCTGGGCAACATCGGACCGGAGGCCGCCATGCCGGTCATGGAAGGCAAAGCCATGCTTTTTAAAGAATTCGGCGGCGTGGATGCCTATCCCATCTGCCTAAAGACACAAAACACAAAGGAAATCATCAACACCATCGAAGCCATTTCTCCCGGCTTTGGCGCTGTAAACCTGGAGGATATTTCTTCTCCGCGCTGTTTTGAAATCGAAGCCCAACTCAAAAAACGCCTTAAAATCCCCGTCTTTCATGACGACCAACACGGTACCGCCATCGTCGTCTTGGCTGCGCTGATCAATGCCGCAAAAGTCGTTCATAAAAAAGTCGGTGACTTAAAGGTTGTTGTCAACGGCATCGGCGCCGCCGGGGTCGCCATCACCAAGATCTTAATCGATTACGGCGTGAAAACCCTGATCGGCTGCGACCGGACAGGCATCATTTATACCGGCAGACGCAAGGGCATGATTCCGATGAAACAGGAATACGCAAAAATGACCAATTTCGAAAAAGAAAAAGGGGCTTTGGACGATGCCTTACAAGACGCCGATGTTTTTATCGGCGTCTCAGGACCGAGTGCGCTCAGCCGAAAAGGCATCCTGAATATGGCGTGCGACCCCATTGTGTTTGCGCTCGCCAACCCGACCCCGGAAATCATGCCGGAAGACGCGGCGGATATTGCGCGCGTCATGGCAACGGGCCGCTCCGACTATCCGAATCAAATCAACAACGTCCTGGCTTTCCCCGGGATCTTCCGCGGCGTGCTGGATGTCCGTGCCTCGGAAATCAACGGAGCAATGGATTTGGCCGCAGCCATCGCCATCGCCTCGATGATCCGCGAAGAAGAGCTTTCCGAGGATTACATCATTCCCGGTGTCTTCAACCGTCGTGTGGCCAAAGTGGTCGCACAGGCGGTCTCCGAAGCCGCCATTAAGAGCGGTGTGGCCCGGCGTGAGAAAAAAGTCGGCAGAGGCCGAATAAAAAAACAGTGAGGCGGTAAAGGGCAATCCGGATTGAATCAGAAGCGCCGCAAACCCTGACGCTTCCCGGGAAAAAGCACAGAGAATAAAAAGACTGCGGAGGCCAAGAGCACAATCGTCGCCCCCGAAGGCACATCAAACCAGTAAGAAAGCAGCACACCCGTCCAGGACGCTCCCACACCGATGAGGGCCGAATAGATCATCATCGACCGCATGTTGTGTGCCCACTGCTGCGCTGCGGCGGCCGGAATGACCAACAAAGCAAAAACCAAAATCGCCCCAACGGCCTTCAACGCAATCACCACCGCTAAAGCAATCAAATTCAAAAGCAAAAAACTGAGCTTTTTTGCCGGGATGCCGCTGGCTTCGGCCATTTCCTGATCGAAAGAAATAAAATGAAATTCCTTAAAAAAAAGAGCGAGCACAAGAAGGATGGCAAGTGAAAGCACCAAGATGACGATGAGGTCCGATTGTGTCACGGAGAGAATGCTGCCGAAGAGATAGGCAAACACTTCCGGGCGATACCCTTGCATCAAGCCGATAAAAAAAATCGCCAGCGCCATCGTAAAGGTATAAAAAACGCCGATCGGGACATCGGGTTTCATCTTACCTTTTTCCTGCACGTAAGTCGTCACCCACACCATGGAAAGCCCGCTGATCACCGCCATCAGAAAAGGCGGAAGCCCCGTTAAAAAAGCCAGAGTCACCCCTGCAAAAGCCGCGTGTGCGGTGCCCGCACCGATAAAGGTGATGCCCCTTAAAACGGCAAAAACCCCGATTGTCGAGCAAACCAGACCGATGAGCAGTGAGGCAATGAAGGCACGCTGCATAAAACCGTAAGAAAGCAATTCAAGCATGATGATGTTCGTCGCTGAGGATGATATAGGGCTTTTGATCCCGTTTTGCGATAATCACTTCTTCGCCGTAAACGGGCGAAAGCACGTCCTTTGTCAATATTTCAGCAGGCGGGCCTTTTGCATAAAGTTTTGTTTTTAGAAGTAAAATTGTTTCAGCAATGCTACTAATCATATTAATATCGTGTGTCACCAAGACAATCGTCAAACGGTAGGCCTGATGCACCTTGCAGATTAGTTCAACCAAGCGCCGCTGTGTTGTCGCATCAATGCCTGTTGTGGGTTCATCCAGCAACAGAATTTCAGGCCGCTGCGCCAGTGCACGCGCGATCAGCACACGCTGCTGCTCTCCGCCCGAAAGATGACCAAAAGGATGGTCCTTTAAATCCGCCATATCAACGGAATCCAGTGCGTCCAGCACGATTTCACGGTCTGCTTTGGAAGGCCGCTTTATCAAACCCAAAGACCCGTAGCGCCCCATCATGGCGACCTCCCAGATCGTAATCGGATAGTTGGGGTCGGTCTTTTCTTTTTGCGGCAAATAACCGATGCGTGCCCGGTGTTCACAGCGCAAGGCCTGGCAGGCGCAATCAAAAATCTGAAGCGCACCGGAAACAGGATGCATTAATCCCAACAAGGCTTTAAGCAGGGTCGTCTTTCCGGAACCGTTCGGACCGATTACGCCGACAAACTCCCCTTCGTGTAAGTCCAGCGTCAAATCTTCAAGAGCAGTGTGACCATTGTAAGCAAAGCTCGCCTGCGAAAACTGAACAATCGGCTGCGCCGTCATTTAAACAATCTCAAATTCATCATCAGCTTCCTGTAAGCGTCACTTCACACTTGACGCAACGCTAGGGCTTTTCCAAGGCTGCGGCGAGAGTTTCGATATTGTAACGCATCAGATCCAAGTAATGATCCGTTCCGGAAATCGCCCCCGTCAAGGGAGAAAGCGGCACTACCGTCGCACCCGTTTCTTCGGCCAGGATACTCGGAATCTTCTGATTCAACTGCGGCTCCGAAACAATCACCCGGATTCCTTCTTCTTTGATTTGTCGAATCAGCACACCCAATTTTTTCGCCGAGGGCGCACTGCCGATCTGCATCAAAATATTGCTGCGAATATCGAAACCGAAGCGTTGCGCAAAATAGGGCCAGGCCGGATGATGTGTGATGATTTTTTTATCTTTCAATCGCCCGACTTTTGTTTTCAACTCCTTCTCAAGGTTTTCCAAGGCGCGAATATAGTCTGAGGCGTTTTTTTCATAATCCTGTCGGTGATCCGGGTCGGCGGCAATCAAGCCTTTTAAGATATGGCCGATCATCACCTTTACATTCTGCGGATCAAGCCAGATGTGCGGATTGGCCGCACCGTGCCCGTGATCATCCGCCGCACCCGTCTCAATCACCTTCACCTCTCGGGAAGTCGTGATAAGGGGTAAATCCGGCCGGTCCGCATTTTGAATCAGCGGCCTCACCCAAAGCTCCAAATCCAGACCGATTTGAAACAAGACTTTCGCTTTTTGAATCGTAATCAGATCGCTCGGCTTGGGGGTGTAGGTGTGTTCGCTCTCCAAACCCGAGATTAAGCTTGAAACCCGGACATGTTCTTTGCCGACGGCCTCGGCCAAATCTTTTAAAACAGGAAGCGTGGCAACCACGGCAATAGGCGGCGCGGCCTGCGTATTTGTAACAAAAAGCACCGTTAAACAAAACATCCGGATAAAACAGGCACAGCATTTTGAGGCAAAAGCGGGGAAAATTCGCATCGGCGATAGATACAGGATATGCGGGCAGAAGTCCAATTTACACAGGCATCTTGGGATTCAGAGGGACTTATACCGTACTTGAAAGCGCCGCCACCAAGCGGTCAAGATCTGAGGTTTCGTGTTTTTCGGTCACGCAGATGAGCAAATGATCCGCAAGTTGCGGATCATAAATGCCCAGGTCAATGCCTGCAAAAATATCCGCTTTCAAAACATCATCCAGAATGTCGGCCGCCGCTTTTGGCGTTTTCACGACAAATTCCTTAAAAAACGGCCCGTCAAAGGGTGTCGAAAATCCGGGGAGCGCCGTGATCCGCGCCTGTGCCGCATGAGATTTTTCCAGGCAAAGGCTTGCGACTGCTCTCAGACCGTTTTTCCCCACTGTCGCCAAATAAACCGAGGCTGCCAGCGCATTTAAGGCTTGATTGGTGCAAATATTTGAGGTGGCCCGTTCCCGCTTGATATGCTGCTCTCGGGTTTGCAAGGTAAGACAAAACCCCGCGCGGCCCCGGACATCCGTCGTTGCCCCCACAATTCGGCCCGGCAATTGACGAATCATTTTTTTACGCGTCGCAAAAAACCCCATGTAGGGGCCACCGAAGCTTTGGGGATTGCCCATCGCCTGACCCTCTCCCACGGCAATGTCGGCATTAAACTCCCCCGGTGTTTTGAGTACGCCAAGCGAAATGGGATCAACGCCCATCACCAACAATCCGCCCTGGGCATGCACAATGCCTTCAAGGGCTTCTGCATTTTCCAACTGCCCGTAAAAATTGGGATATTGCATCAACAGCGCCGCAACCGTATCGTCCATCCGGGCTTCAAGCGACGGAATCTCCAAAGTTCCGGCCTCAAGCGGAATTTCTTCCACCACGGCACCCGGCAGTCCGGAAAGATAGGTCTTGATCACTTCACGGTGATGCGGGTGCACGGATTTCGCAACCAGGATTTTTCCCCGTTTCGTAAAACGAATCGCCATCAACGCCGCCTCGGCAAGTGCCGATGCGCCGTCATAAAGCGAAGCGCCGGAAACCTCCATATCCGTGAGCTGGCAAATCATGGTTTGATATTCGTAAATGGTTTGCAAAAGCCCCTGGCTCAACTCGGCCTGATAAGGCGTATATGCGGTGTAAAATTCGGAACGCCCGATCACATGATCAACCGTGCCGGGGATAAAATGATCGTAGCTGCCGCCTCCTAAAAAAGAAAGCGTTGTGGCCGTGTCCCGGTTTTTTCGGCTTAAAGCCGACATCTCCCGCTTAAGCGCCATTTGAGAAAGAGGCGCCGGAAGATCCAGCGCGCGATTCAAACGAAATTCGGCAGGGATTTCGAGCAAGGCGTCAAAAGAAGCGGCATCGATTGCCTCCAGCATCTCTTTTTCTTCTTCGGGGGTTTTGGGGATATATTCCATCAAGCGTCCTTATTTTTTCTTTCGGTAAAACGGTTTTTTTACAACCAATGCGGCTGCGGCCTTGCCGCGAATATCAACCAATAATTCACTGCCGGGTTCGCTGTAGGCCACATCCACGTAACCCATGCCGATGCCTTTTTTCAATGAAGGCGCGTAGTTGCCGGAAGTCACTTTGCCTACTTCCTTTTGATCGGAATAAATAAGGTGCCCCGCCCGCGGAATGCCGCGCACCATGAGTTCAAATCCCAATAATTTACGAGACACACCCCTAGCTTTCTGCTCCAGCAGCGGCGCCTTGCCGATAAAATCCTTGTCAAAATCCACAAACTGCACAAGCGAAGCCTCGACAGGCGTGGTATTTTCATCCATTTCCTGGCCATACAAGGGATAACCCATTTCAAGACGCAAGGTATCACGCGCGCCCAGCCCGGCGGGTTTCAGCATAAATTCACGGCCTGCTTCCATGAGTGCCTGCCAGACGGCAATCGCATGCTCAGCCGGAATGACCATCTCATACCCCTTCTCTCCGGTATAACCCGTTCGCGCAATGAGAACTTTTGCTCCCCGTACCGGCACAAGCTCAACCTCGGTAAACTTACGCAGGGCAATCTCCGTTTTTGAAAACGGCATAATGCGCTGTAAAATATCCCGGGATTTCGGCCCCTGCAAAGCAAGCAGGGCAGTCTCTTCCGTGACATCTTCCAGCATCACGCCGTCTTTCGTCAGATGTTTCGTGAGCCACTTCAAGGCCTTGGCGCGATTTGCCGCATTCACAATCATGAGATAACGATCGACCCCTCTTTTATAAAGATAAATGTCATCAATAATACCGCCCGCCTCATTCAAAAGCATCGAATAAAGCGCACCACCGCGGGGCATTTTTTTTAAGGCCGCCGGGGTCATGTAATCCAAAAAGGCTTCTGTTCCTACACCCGAGAACTCGAAACGACCCATGTGACTCACATCAAAGAGGCCCGCTGCATTGCGCACGGCGGAGTGTTCATCCGTCACACCGGAATAAGACAGCGGCATTTCCCAACCGGAAAAAGGAACCAACTTCGCCCCGGCCTCCACATGGACTTCATACAACGGTGTTCTTTTCATAGACCCTCCTCAAAAAATAACCGGCTGTCTCCGTATCGCGTCAAGCAGAAAGCCCGCCGCCCAAATAAACCCGTTGCACTTCTTCATGACGCAACAAGGCATCCGCACGGTCACTCAACACAATTTGACCGGTTGCCATTACATACGCCCGGTCGGCCAACGCAAGCGCCGCGTGTGCATTTTGCTCGACCAAAAGGATGGTGGTGCCCTGCTGACTGATTTGGCGTATCATCTCAAAAATCTTTTCAACCATCAAGGGTGCAAGCCCTAAAGAAGGCTCATCCAAAAGCAAAAGTTTGGGCCGGGCCATCAAGGCGCGTCCAATCGCCAACATCTGCTGCTCTCCGCCGCTTAATGTACCGCCGCCTTGGTCGGCACGCGTTTTTAAAACGGGGAAACGTTCGAAGATCGCTTCGAGATCTTCCGCACGTTTTTTCGCATCTTTCCGAAGATAGGCGCCCATCTCCAGATTTTCGGTCACCGAAAGCCGTGGAAAAATCCGGCGGCCTTCCGGCACATGGGAAATGCCCTTCTCGACCACTTCATGAGATGCAAGATTTGTAATCTCCTCTCCGCAAAAAAAAATCCTCCCGGATTGTTTGGCCACAACACCTGAAATCGCCATCAGGCTTGTCGTTTTTCCCGCCCCGTTTGCACCGATAACGGCAACGATTTCCCCCTGATTCATTTCAAGCGAGATCCCCTTCAAAACGCTGACGCCGCCGTACCCGGCATGCAGTCCATCAATCACCAACATCATGATACCCGTGTCGCACCGAGATAGGCTGAAATAACCGCCGCGTCTTTTTGAATTTCTTCCGGGCGGCCTTGGGCGATTTTAAGCCCGTGATCCAATACAACAATCTGATCCGAGATGCCCATAACCAACTGCATATTATGTTCAATTAAAAAAGGGGTGATGCCCCGTGCCTGAATCTTCCCGACCAAGTCCATGAGCGCATGGGTTT
>JALUVJ010000128.1 GCA_027020665.1 Nitrospira sp. | reverse complement strand
TCGCCACGAATCCGTCAGCTCTCCGGTGAAAGCGGCGGGAGGGTGGTTAGAATCGAGCGACACGATCGCATACTGTTGATTCTCCGAGTCGAACCGCTCCTCCTGCATCTCTGCCACGATATCCGCCGGTGACTTCCCTGCACGCAACTGCTCGATACCATACTCGCGTGCCGCGTCGCTGCTCATGCCCTGAACGATGACGACACCTAAACCAGGAACGATCTGGATGACTCCCTTCACGTTGAAGGTGCATGATGCACCAGCTACGCCGATCTGACCAGTCTCACGATCGACGGCTGCAATGGTCCAGGTCCCGCGTTCCGTTGGGACGGCACCATCCGGCGACCGGCACCCGAGGGCTGCGACTACTACCTGGCACAGCAACAAAACCTTGCATTCCTGCATGGGCATTTCCTTTCCGGGAATTCCGGTCGAAAGTAAACTCACAGCAGCCGTCCAACGGCCTGCGGGTCAGCGGCGGGCGGGGTTGAACGCAGACCGCTTTGCGGGCAGATGGGTTTTGCGTATGTGAACGCCTCACCCGATGTGATGGGCGTTTTTTACGAAGTCATACCAGAAGCACACGCCCAAAACCGGGAAAAACCACCAATCCGGGTAAAAAAAGGCGGCACCGGCTGTATAAAGAACAAAAATAACCGCCTGTAACGAAAAACTCGCCGAAACCGTTTGAGCATGACGCGGTAATCGACGGGAGTGCTGTCCCCAAAGCTTTCCGCAAGAAAAAAACTACTCGATTGAAAATCCAAATTCAGGACAGGTAGCGGGGCAGCGTCCGGCTAACTCGTTATAGCGGCCACTGCAACGATACGATGTGAACTCTTAGTCTATGAACAAGGAGACAAACTTCGATGGATCAACCAAAGACCTAGTTTCCAGTAAAGTTTTCTCTTCTAATAATTTTGCGAACATAGTTTTCGATACTCATTTCGAATTGAGTGCTTTGGACGTAAGCGGAAAATGCTTCGTCAATATCTGTTGGGGTAGCGAGATCTGAAATTTTCGCATAATTTCTTATGCGATTTTCGAAATCTGACACTTTTAAATATTGTGTCAACGCTTCAGTCAAACCCCCTTGGGTAACTTTGTCATTCAAATCAGCGAGCTTAGCAAAATGTATGGTTCGATTATTAAAATCATTCTCGGTCAAATAATTCTTTAAGATCACCTTTAGTTCATCATTCGAAACTTTTTTAGCTATTTCACCGGAAATAGCATCTAGCTCAGTTCTTAAAGCGTAAGGAACCATTCGAGCTTCAAAATCCGGAACACGGATGAATTGTGCAAGTTCAGAACGAAGCACTAAATTTTTGTAATCCTTCAAGTCATTTAGTAATCTTCCCGTTTGTTCGGATAACTGTTTGAATTCTTTTTTGGCTTCTTTAATCTGAGCAGGTCCAAGTCTTGTTGCCTCTTCCCAATTTCTCAAACCCATGATAGCCAGAAGAATAGCAAAAATAGGGCCGACAAAGTAGATTGTTTTGATACTGGACCTTAGAGTTATAATCTCGTCTGCAATTTTTTCATCTGTTAGAGTTATATAGGTTTGACGCTTTTTTATAATCAGCCAAAATAAAAAAGCAGTCATAACCAGGCCTAAAAAAATGCTTATAGTTACGACTAACAGAAAAAATTGCCAGTACGATGTACCAAGCATCTTTATGCCTCCTCAAGGATTCTTACTGAATTCAATTACCTATTCCATACTTTTTTTCGAGAGCTGGATCTCCTGAAACTTTTCTGGCTCTTCCTCAAATCGTGCGGGTTGATTTTCGACGATTCACCGAGCGGTTCTTGAAAAA
>JALUVJ010000127.1 GCA_027020665.1 Nitrospira sp. | reverse complement strand
ATTTAGGGGCAATGAGTGAATGGCTGTACGACAGTCGGGGGGGCCGCGCCACATTGCCTTTTGAAGACGACCTCATGGCCGGGCTGAGGCTGACCGTCAACGATATGGCCAGCACTGAAATCCTGATCGGCCTCATTCAAGACCTGGATCATTCCGAACGCATGCTCAGCATTGAGGCCGGCCGCCGCTTCACCGATCATTGGAAAATCGAAGTCAAAGGCCTGGTTTTCAGCGAACAATCTCAACAAGACCTGTTTTATGCCCTTCGCGATGACGACTTCCTTCAAATCACACTTTTTTATTATTTTTGAATGCCTATTCACGGAAGGATTTACCGCAATCCAGAGGCGCGCCCATGAATTTTTTTGGAAGATTCATGATCGGACCAGAACTTTTTTAATCGATTCTCCTGTAATTGAAAGCATCTCTTTCAAATCCTCCATCGAAATCGACAGAGGCGGCATCAAGACAATCACGTTCACGAGCGGCCGCAAAATAAGGCCGCGGGATCGGGCTTCGCGGCAGACCAAAGTGCCGATCCGTTGTTCAATCGGATAAGGTGTTTTGTTTTTTTTGTCGGCGACCAATTCAATAGCGATCATGAAACCCACCTGGCGGATTTCGCCGACATGCGGCCAGTTTTTCCAGGGGGTGATGTATTTTTCTGCGAAGCGAATTTTCGCTTGCAGGTTTTCCAAGGTTCGTTCTTTTTCAAAAATTTCCAAATTCGCTATGGCGGCAGCGCAGCCGAGCGGGTTGCCGGTGTAACTGTGCCCGTGAAAAAAAGTTTTAAAATCCGCATATTCGCCTAAGAAAGCATTGTAAACCGCCTGGGTTGTCAATGTTGCGGCAAGTGGCAAATAACCGCCGGTGATGCCTTTTGAAAGCGCCATGAGATCGGGCACAACGCCTTCATGTTCGCAGGCGAACATACGCCCCGTGCGGCCAAACCCCGTGGCGACTTCATCCGCAATCATCAAGACTTCATATTGCGTACAGAGCGCACGTATTTTTTTGAGATACCCGGGCGGTGCCGTGAGCATCCCGGCGGCAGCTTGAATAAGCGGTTCGATGATAAGTCCGGCGAGGGTTTCGTGGCGGGCTTGCAGAATGTTTTCCACTTCATCGGCACAGGCCAACGCGCAGGAAGGATATTCAAGCCCGACGGGACAGCGGTAGCAGGTTGGTGCGGGTGCTTGAATGGTTTCAAACAATAAGCTTCGGTAGCTTTGATGAAAAAGATCGATGCCGCCCACACTGACCGAGCCGAGAGTGTCACCGTGATAGGCATTCGCAAAACAGATGAATGTTTTCTTTTTTTTCTGAACATCTCCCTGATATTGCCAAAAGACAAAGGCCATTTTGAGCGCGATTTCAACGGCGGTCGAGCCGTTGTCGGAGTAGAAAACCTTGCTGAGCCTCCGGGGCGCCTCTTCTGAAACGGGCGCAATTTGAATCAAGCGTTCGGCGAGCGCGATCGAAGGCCGGTTTGCAAGTCCCAGGAGTGTGGAGTGGGAAATATCGTGAATTTGATCAATCAGGGCCTGATTAAGCACAGGATGATTGTGGCCGTGAAGGTTGACCCAAAGGGATGAGGTGCCGTCCAGGTAGGTCTTGCCGGTGATGTCCGTGAGGCGCACTCCCTCCCCTTTGACAATAACCGTCGGAGTTTCGCGTTCCCATTCTTTCATTTGTGTGAAGGGATGCCAGACAAAGCGCTGGTCTTTTTGGGGCCAATTGCCTATTTCGTCTTTTTTATCAGACATTTATCCCGAGCTTTTTCGACCTGGGCGAAGCGGAAATGCAAGGAAGGATTCCGCCTGCCACGCTCATACTTTACAATTTTAAAATGGCTATAGTATAATCTCAAGTTACTTATTTTTAAAGGGGGTAAGGGTGTCCGACCCAGGTCGAAGCGGAACGAGACGGTTTGTCTTTTCCGCTTTTTTATTATTAATCGGTGTTATTGTGGGAATCGAACTCGGTTCTGAGTTTCACATCGTGCCTTCGGGAGAAGCCGTGGGCAATGAGCCGAAGATCATGAAACCGCTCATGAAACCGGGCGAAAGAATCAGCTCCGAGCAGGCCTTTGTTGCGGTTTCCAAGGCGGTGACGCCTGCCGTGGTGAATATTTCGGCCAAGCGGCGCGCCCGCCGTGATGAGGACAGCTTCCCTTTTGAAGGGCCGTTGAAGCGATTCTTCGGTGAAAATTTCGGGGGACAACGTCCGCCGCGCGAGCGCCGGGGTGAAGGCATGGGCTCGGGCGTAATTATCGAGTCGGACGGCTTGATTGTAACAAATAACCATGTCATCGAAGACGCCGATGAGATTATTGTGCTTTTGGCCGATAAACGGGAATTCAAAGGCACCGTTGTGGGCACCGATCCGAAAAGTGACTTGGCGGTGATTCGCATTAATGCAAAGGGGCTCCCGACGATTCCCTGGGGCGATTCGTCGGGACTTCAGGTTGGAGAATATATTTTGGCCGTCGGAAATCCTTTCGGTTTGACACAGACCGTCACAATGGGCATTATCTCGGCGGTCGGTCGCGCGAATATCGGTTTGACCGACTATGAAGATTTTATCCAGACCGATGCCGCGATTAATCCGGGGAATTCCGGAGGCGCGATGGTCAACATCCAGGGGGAGTTGATCGGGATTAATACGGCGATTTTCACGCGAAGCGGCGGCTACATGGGCATTGGATTTGCCGTGCCGAGCGACATGGTGCGTTCCATTGTCGGTAGCCTGGTGAAATCGGGCAAGGTCGTGCGCGGTTGGCTCGGGGTGGCGATTCAGGAAGTGACGCCGCAGATTGCAAAAAGTTTTGGTCTGAAGGAGGCGCGGGGGGCACTTGTGAGCGAAGTGATGGCAAACAGTCCCGCTGAAAAAGCCGGTTTTCAAGCCGGAGATGTCATTCTTTCTTTTGCCGGGGAAGCGGTTGCCGATACCAATCAGTTGCGACACGTTGTTGCAAAGGCCTTGGCGGGAGATAAAGTGAAGGTTGAAGTGGTGCGTGAAAGTCAGGCCCTGGACCTTGTTGTTTTGATTGAGGTGCAGCCCAAGGATCTTTTCGCCCGCAGAAGCCGTACGCCGCACGAGGTACGGCCGAAGTTGAGCGCGCTTTTGGAGGGCGTGACCGTCGGTGAACTCACGGAGGCTTTGGCCGATCGGCTTTCTTTGGATACAACATTGTCCGGGGTGGTGATTTTAGAGGTTGAGCGGGGAAGCAACGCCGAAGAGGCGGGCTTGAGAAAGGCGGATCTCATTCTTGAAATCAATCGCCTTGCTATAAAAAGCCTGGATGATTATGAGGCCGCGCTTTCAACGGCGGATAAGATGAATCCTATTTTGCTTCTGGTGCGCCGACAGGATCGTACCTTGTTTTTAACGGTAAGCCCGTAAAAGAAGCGTTGATGCGATCCGTACTTCTGATGTGCCGTTTCTTATCGTTTGGAATCATATTTTTTAAAATTTAAGGAGGAACTTTTCATTAAATGAAGTGAAAAGGGGTCTGCAAATGAAAACGGACTATATTTTTTATTCACTTTTTGTCCTGATCGGGACATTGTTGGGTTATGCATCGGGAGATGCAAGGGGGACAAGCGCAGCCTATGCCGGGGCGGGAGCCGGGTTGCTGTTGGGCCTTGCTTTGGCTTTTTTTTCCGGTTCTTTAAGAAGAAGGAGAAAGATCAAACGGTTTTGCTGGGGGGCCGTGGGTTGCATGGCCGGCCTTGTGGCGGGGACGCTGGTCAATGCCCTGGCGGATCCCTCGCTGGGCCTTTCTCCGCAAGCTGTTTTGATGTGGAAGGCGCTTTCCCTGCTGTTTTTTGCCTATATGGGGACTTTGCTTGCGCTTCGTGTCGAAGCCGACCCCCATATTTTTTCCGTGCGTGAGCCAATTGAAGGGGCACGCACGGAAAGTTTGAAAATTTTGGACACCAGCGTCATCATTGACGGCCGAATCGCCGATCTTTGTGAGACCGGTTTTTTGGAAGGCGCTTTTATTACGCCGCAGTTTATTTTGCAGGAGCTTCAACATATTGCGGATTCTTCGGATTCCATGAAAAGGGCACGCGGCCGGCGCGGCTTGGATGTCTTGCATCGCTTGCAGCAGATGCCCGACATTGAGATCCGCATTGTCGAAACCGATTTTCCCACGATTCGGGAAGTGGATTCCAAGATTGTTGCACTGGGAAAAGAGATTAATGCCAAGGTGATTACGAATGACCTGAATCTCAACAAGGTTGCGGAGCTTCAGGGCGTGCGGGTTTTGAATATTAATCAACTCTGCAATGCGCTCAAGCCCGTCGTGTTGCCCGGCGAAGTAATGCGGGTCTTTGTATTGAAAGAAGGCAAAGAAGCGGGACAAGGCATTGCTTACTTGGATGACGGTACGATGATTGTTGTGGACGATGCGCGCAAGTCCATTGGAAAGACGATACAGATCATCGTGACGAGTGTGCTGCAAACCCCGGCGGGGCGTATGATTTTCAGCCGGTCTCGTGAAAGCGAGCCGTCTCATGGCGGGGGTTCCACTGAAGCGGCTTCCGATGAATCCCGCTCCCAGCCGACCGGTTCAATGGTGGGAAAACGTTGAGTGTGCATGCCGTCCTGCTCGCCGCCGGATCAGGAAAACGTTTTGGCGCAAAAAAACAATTTTTAGATCTTTCAGGCAAGCCGGTTTTCATTCACAGCCTGTCCCTTTTCCAACAATCGACGTGCATTGATGATGTGCTCTGCGTTGTCCCTAAAGCGGATTTGGTCTTTGCAAAAAATCAGATATCGGAATATGCGCTCTCAAAGGTCAAAACCGTGTTGGCGGGCGGGGCGACGCGTCAAGCTTCGGTGGCGAATGCGCTCGCTTATTTGGAATTGGAAAAACCCGCAGAAGATATTGTACTGGTGCATGACGGCGCACGACCGCTTTTAAATGGCGATTTATTGGCCCGGCTCGTCGCAGAAGCCCGAAGTTGTGGCGCCGCGGTTGCCGCCCGCCCGGTCACCGATTCACTAAAAAGGGTTTCGGAAGCGGGTGTCATTCAAAAAACGCTGCCGAGAGAAGGCATCTGGGCAATGCAAACCCCGCAGGTTTTCAGGCGCTCTGTTTTGGCAAAAGCTCATCGTAAGGCAGCGCTTGAAGGCTTTTTCGCTACGGACGAGGCGATGTTGGTTGAGCGACTGGGGGTGCCCATCTCATGCATCGAAGGGCCGCCGGAAAATATTAAAATCACAACCGCTTTTGATTTGCGCATGGCCGAAATTTTTTTACAACAGACGCCGGACGCGGTATTGCCCTCGTGATGCGCGTCGGCATGGGGTATGACGTGCATCCCTTGGTCACAGGTTTGCCTTGCGTGATTGGCGGTGTGAAAATCCCTCACGAAAAAGGCTTGAAGGGCTATTCCGATGGCGATGTTTTGTTACACGCGATTTCCGATGCCTTGCTTGGCGCGGTGGGCGGCGGAGATATCGGACGGCATTTTCGTGAAGGCGATCCGCGCTGGAAGGGCATTTCGAGTTTGAAGCTGCTCGAACGGGTCTCCATGATGCTCTCCGAAAAAGGTTACCGGACGATTAATTGTGACTGTGTCGTCATCGCGGAGGCCCCTAAAATTTTTCCTTACGTGGAACAGATGCAAAAAAAAATCGCCCATGCCCTTGCCATGCGGCCCGAAGATGTTAATGTGAAGGCTTCGACCAATGAAAAAATAGGGTTCATCGGTCGGGAAGAGGGAATCGCGGCGCAGGCGGTGTGCTTGATTCATTCATCGGGGCCGGAGCATGTTTCAGACGATTAAGGGCGATATTCAGGCCGCACAGGATCGGGACCCTGCTGCCAGAAGCAAGCTTGAAATCTTGCTGACATACTCCGGTTTGCATGCCGTGATTTTACACCGTCTTGCCCACGCATTATGCCGAAAACGCATCCCTGTATTGCCCCGCATCATTTCTCATTTTTCGCGCTTTGTGACGGGCATTGAAATCCATCCGGCCGCGGTGATCGGCCGCGGATTTTTCATTGACCACGGCATGGGCGTGGTGATCGGCGAAACCGCTGAAATCGGCGACCATGTGACCTTGTATCAGGGCGTGACCTTGGGCGGAACCGGCAAGGAACCGGGGAAGCGACATCCGACCCTCGGAAATCACGTCATTGTCGGTGCGGGTGCAAAAGTGCTTGGCGGGATTGTTGTGGGGGACCATGTCCGCATTGGCGCCAACTCGGTTGTTTTGAGGGCGATTCCGGATCATTCAACCGTCGTGGGCGTTCCGGGAAAGGTCATCCGTCGCCGCGACGAAGAAGGGGATCTCGATCATTCCAAAATGCGGGACCCGATTGCGGATCGCTTCAAGCTGCTTGAACTTCAGCTGCTGGAGCTGAAGCGGGAAGTCCATGAAAAACAAACACAGGAAAAACCAAGCCGCGCCGCCGAGAAAGACAGCAATGAGCCGAGCTCCGATTGAACTTGAAGTCGATGCTGCCCTGCGTCGGCGTTTCACCGCGCCGCTTCTGAAGTGGTATGACGGCTCCGGACGGAATTTGCCTTGGCGGATGACAGACGACCCCTACCGCATTTGGGTATCTGAAATTATGCTGCAACAGACTCAGGTTGCCACGGTACTGCCTTATTATCATCGTTTTTTAGAAGCATTCCCCACAATAAAAGCACTGGCTTCCGCCGATTTGGAAACCGTTTTAAAATTGTGGCAGGGTTTGGGATATTACGCCCGCGCACGTCATTTGCACCGCGCGGCGCAAACGCTGCTGTCTCGATATGCCGGGAAGATGCCGAAGTCTTTTGACGCAGTGTATGCCTTGCCGGGCATCGGTCGTTCGACGGCGGGTGCGATTCTGACGATCGCCCACGGCAAACGCTATCCGATTCTGGACGGCAATGTCCGTCGGGTGCTCTGCCGGTTTTTTGCGATTGAAGAAGATCCGCGTGAAAAATCCGTTGAAGCGGCTTTGTGGCATTGCTCGGAACAACTCATGCCCCGGCGAAATCCAAGCCGTTATCTGCAGGCGATTATGGATCTGGGCGCAACCGTGTGCACACCCAGGCAGCCCGATTGCCCGCACTGCCCGCTCCAAAAACCTTGCGCGGCCCGAAAACAAGGCCTGACGGACAGGCTTCCCGTGAAAGCGGTGTCCAAAAAAGTGCTGCATTTTGATTATTTTGCAGGCGTGCTGCGTGTGGATGATTTTGTATTGATCCGGCGCAGGCCGCTTCAGGGCCTATTGGCGGGGCTTTGGGAATTTCCGGGTGCGCGTGTCGATTCGCATGAAAAGAAGGGGGCCGTCATGGCCGCTTACGAGAAATTTTTTCGTGAGACCCTGGCGCTCAATGTCCGGGGCTCTCATCTTTTTATGGAAATCCCGCATGCCTTTACTCATTTTAAAATGACCTTGCATGTCTTCTCTTTTCGTCTAAAAAAACGTTTTCAAACGGGAGGGCCAATGATGTGGGTTGAGCGTGAATCACTTGCGGCGCACCCATTTTCAAGCGCCCATCAAAAAATTGTTCTGCAACTGTGTCAGAGTCCGGACCGGCCCCGATTGTTTGTCTAGGATGCTCTGATTTATGCCTGCTTTGTTTTTTTATTGAAGGTTTTGTCCGCTTTGCTTTTTTTTGCGGGATCTTTCCGAAACAGCGCGCTTTTTTCATCGGATGAGACCTCTGTTGCGACCGGTTTTTCGTAATAACATTGATTTCGGCCAAGCGCCTTCGCTTTGTAGAGATTTTCATCCGCCGATTTAAGCAGGGTGCCGGGGTCGGGCGGGGTCTCTGCTTTTGTCTGAGCAGCACCGATGCTGACGCTGACGGACAATGCCTGCCGTGTGTCGATTGGAAATTTTTCAGCCGCAATTCCGCGCCTTAGGCGCTCCGCGACGCATATGGCGTTTTTGAGGGGACAATTGGGCAAAATAATGGCGAATTCTTCTCCGCCGTAACGAGAGAGCGTATCCCCGGGGCGCAGCCCTTGCTTGAGTCGTTTGGCGACCGTTTTGAGAATTTGATCCCCCGCCGGGTGTCCATGCCGGTCGTTGATGGTCTTAAAGTGGTCAATATCGAGCATGAGCAGCACGCAAGGGGTGCCGTCCCGCGCCGCCCGGTGTGTTTCTCTTTTGAGTGCGATTTGAAAATAACGCAGATTGCTAAGTCCGGTCAGCCCGTCATGCATTGACAAAGTACAGAGGGTGTCGATGACACCTTGAAGCACTTTTAGGGAATTTGCGGCCGTATCGCTCGAGGGATCCGGATAGCCCGCATGACGGATGAGTTGAATGGCTTCCGTAAGGTTGATCTTTTCCAGATGGGACGTGTCCGGTGTCGAAGTATGCCGGGTTTGAGGGTCTGACATGCTGTAAGACCTGTGTGTTAGCGAAACGCTGCTGCACGCTTTGTTTCTTAATATCATATCATACCGTGCCCGAATCCGATTGATATAAGTGGAATATCTTATGCGGCATCGATTTATGCTCGGGTTTTTCATGCGGCTTAAGGGTTTATCCCAAGACCCATCAGCGATCTTGGGCGCAGCTTCCGCCTTGACTTTCAAGTTTATACCGACATATAATCGACCTATTTTTCGCGAGAGATTTGCGCCGCATTATGTTGGAAAATATAACAAAACGGCTGGACAAGCTTTTCAAGAAAATCCGCGGCCGCGGGCTTTTAACTGAAGAAAATATAGA
>JALUVJ010000126.1 GCA_027020665.1 Nitrospira sp. | reverse complement strand
CAAATTCAAACCGAAATACGAAGTGCTCAAAGAAAAACGAGGCGTTTTCGTAACCATCACCGAAAATGGCCGTTTGCGGGGCTGCATTGGCTACCACGAATCGGATCGGCCCCTGTACGAGCTGGTACCCGATCGTGCCGTGCAGGCTGCCTTTCACGACCCGCGATTTATGCCGCTGCAAAAGGACGAGCTGGATAAAATTAAAATCAAGATTTCCGTTTACCTGACCAATGTCTATCGCATCAACAGCATCGACGAATTCAAGATGGGCAAACAGGGCATTATCATGATGAAGGATGGACGCGGCGCCACCTACCTGCCGGAAGTGCCGTTGGAGGCCGGCTGGAAGACCAAAGAAGAGGAACTGCGCAGCCTGTGCCGCAAAGCCGGTCTGCCACCCGATGCCTGGCGCCACGGTGCAACATTCTGGGTGTACGAGACGCAGGTGTTTGATGAGAGTCTCTTGAAATAAGCGAATGCGGGTTTTGCGATTTAATCAAGTAGCTCTTGTCGTTGTTCAGAGAATCGTCTTTAAAGTAAAACCAATCATTAAATCATCATGTCTGAGGAATCCTCTTAACCCATTAAAGGAAGAGAATCCGTATGGCAGAAAATACACAATTTGACCGGGACCTGACCCGGGAAGAAAAAGTGGAATTGCTGAAAATTGCCCGCAAAACCATAGAACACGTCACTGCCGGTTTGCGACCACCGGATTTTCCGGTCGAGCACGAAATTTTCAAACAAAAACGAGGCGCTTTTGTCACGCTGCATAAAGACAAGGAGCTGCGCGGTTGTATCGGATATGTCGTGCCCATAAAGCCTTTGCTGGACACCGTTGTCGATATGGCCGAAGCCGCTGCTCTGCGCGATCCCCGCTTTCCGCCGGTTACGCCCGATGAGGTGGACGACCTGGATATCGAGATCTCCGTTTTGTCGCCGCTCAAGGAGATCACCGACATCAACGACATCGAAATCGGCAAACACGGCATCCTCATCGAAAAAGGCTACCACAGCGGTTTGCTGCTGCCGCAGGTGGCCACGGAATACGGCTGGGATCGCAAGACTTTTCTGGAACACACCTGCAGAAAAGCGGGATTGCCAATGAATTGCTGGCAAGACAGGGGTACCAAAATCCTCATCTTTTCCGCCGAAGTGTTCAGCGAAAAAGACCTGGGATTGAAGCAGTAAAGTTGAATTTTTCACCACAACATTCCGATGTAAAAGCATTGTAAATTTTCGCAAGGGGGCAACCTGGCGAGCGCCATCAAATCGGATTCAACATGCCGATTGTGGCCGGGGCGGCGCATCGCTTTTACACTCTGGACAGCTCACACATCCTACCAAACCAATGGAGGGCATTATGCGCATTGCAACCATCCTGCTACTTGGCTCGCTTTTGCTTTTTTCGTTAACCTGCTCGCAACCGAAAAAGAAAACTTATGTGGTCATTTGCTTTGACGTCGAAGACTATATTACTCCGGCCTCCGAAGGCGTGGACGACATCCCCAAATGGATAGCCGATACCATGAGCGAAGTGGGCGTGACCGGCACCTTTTTTGTCATTGTCGAAAAAGCCCGCTCGCTTGAAAAGCGCGGCCGCCAGGATGTCATTCAGGCTATGGCCCGGCACGACATTGGCAGTCACACCAACTACGGCTCGATCCATCCCACAGTCACCGAAATTCTTGAAAAAGCCGACTGGGAACAGGGGGTAAAAACAATGTATGAACGCGAGTCAGCCGGAATTGATGAATTACAAAGAATATTTGGCGTTCCCGTCTCCACCCTGGCCCGGCACGGCGGCTCGTACGGCCCGCAACTGGTTTATGCCCTGAGCCGCATGGGAAAAGGTTATGTCTACTCTCCCATCCATCTGCCCGGACATCACGCC
>JALUVJ010000125.1 GCA_027020665.1 Nitrospira sp. | reverse complement strand
TCGCCATCGAAGGCATCACGGGTCGCCCCCTGTCGGTAAAAGTCAAATTGGCCATTCAGCAGGTGGGAATGGTTTTGCTGCTGGCTTTGATGGCTTTTATCATCTTTAAAGACATTACGCACGTTTTTTAATTTCACCGCAAATGGTTGATTAAGCCATCATGGTTGCAAGACCGTGATGGCTTTTTTTGTTATTCATTGACGCAACAAAAAAGTTCCGACACGTCCCCAATTCCGCTCTCAGGAGAAAAGCGAGTATATCACCCGGATCCAATGCTCGAGAGGTGGAACATGGTCGGTTGCCAGAGGGGTGATAGGCTAACCTAAAAAATTAAACTTGACACTCTGCCAAATAAATACTATTTTAATTTTCGCAGACAGGAGGGCATAGAAAACTGATCTGCTTAACTTCTTTACAAACAGTTCTTTCACAAAATGGTTCCGAGTAAAAAAAGTGAGGGCGCTATGAATATTGCATTTGCAGATCGAATGTCCCGACTTGGGACAGAGACGGCCTTTGAAGTTCTGGCCAAAGCAAAGAAGCTCGAGGCAGAGGGTCGGGAGATCATTCATCTTGAAATTGGTGAACCCGATTTTGATACACCCGATCACATCAAAGAGGCCGCCATAAAAGCTCTGAGAGACGGCAAAACCGGCTATTGTCCGGCGCCCGGTATCCCCGAATTACGGCAGGCTATTGCCGATGATGCCGGCCAAAAACGCGCGGTCGAATTTGGTCCTGAAGAGGTGGTGGTTACTCCGGGTGCGAAACCCATCATGTATTTTGTCATTACCGCCCTGATCAATCCCGGCGATGAGGTTATTTATCCCAATCCCGGCTTTCCTATTTACGAATCGGTTATCAATTTTGTCGGCGGCAAGGCTGTTCCCATCCCGTTGAGAGAGGAAATGGATTTTGGTTTTAATGTGGATGAATTTGCCAGCCTCATCTCCGACAAAACGAAACTGGTTATTCTGAATTATCCGCAGAATCCTACCGGCGGTAACCTGACCGCCCGCGATCTGGAAAAGATTGCCCGGCTTGCGGTGGAAAAAGACTTTTTCGTGCTGGCCGACGAAGTCTATAATCAGATCATTTACGACGGCGAGTTCGAGTCCATCTATCGTTTCCCCGGCATGCCGGAACGTACAATTATACTGGACGGACTTTCAAAAACCTATGCCATGACCGGCTGGCGGTTGGGCTATGGCATTATGCCCGAAGCATTGGCCGAGCAGGTCACCCGCATGGTCATCAACAGCGTTTCCTGCACGTCGCATTTCAGTCAATACGGCGCGCTGGCCGCTATCACCGGACCGCAGGACGATGTGAAAAAAATGGTGCAGGAATTTGAACGGCGCCGCGATTTTATCGTCCGGGGACTCAATAAGATCAAAGGAATTTCCTGCAAATTGCCCAGAGGTGCATTTTATGCATTCCCGAATATCCGTGGTACGGGGTTGACCTCCCGGCAGATGGAAGACCGGTTGCTGGACGAGGCCGGCGTAGCAGCGCTGTCCGGCACGGCGTTTGGCCAATATGGCGAAGGATATATCCGGCTTTCTTATGCCAATTCCATCGAGAATATCGGCAAGGCTCTTGAAAAGATTGAGGCACTGGTGAATAAATTGTAAGCTGCTCTGAATACGGTCATCAGATGAAAATGAAAGGGCTATGGTTTGGAAGTCAAGAAAACTGGTTTTTATGAAATCCATAAAAGATTAGGTGCAAAGATAGTTGAATTTGCCGGCTATTATATGCCCATTCAATATAAAGGCATCATCGAAGAACACAAAAGAGTGCGAACCACTGTTGGGTTGTTCGATGTTTCGCACATGGGAGAGTTTTTCATCAGCGGCGACAATGCCGAGGCTTTTCTGCAGCGCTTGACTATCAATGATGT
>JALUVJ010000124.1 GCA_027020665.1 Nitrospira sp. | reverse complement strand
ACTGTGAATCTTCGTGCCGCTTGAAGGTTTCGGCACATAATCATGGGCGCCCAAGGACAAGGCTTTGATCGTCTGTGAGGCTCCGCGTTCAGTCAAGGTACTGAACATGATCGTCCGCACACGCAAACCTTGTTTGCGAATGCCTTTAAGCACTTCAAAGCCGTCGCAAAAAGGCATTTCGATATCCAGAATCAAGACATCGGGTTTGAGCTGCGGAATTTTTTCAAGAGCGATTTTCCCATTCGCAGCCGTTCCGACAATATCAATCTCAGGATCGGGTTTCAGCGCATCCAAAACCGCCTTACGGACAATCACCGAGTCATCAACCACCAATACCCGAATCGGCGGTTCACTCGTAAGATTAGACATGGCCTGTCCCTCCCATCCCAAGCATCGCAAGCTTTTCCGTAAGGATTTCTTCTGTAAACGGCTTCATAATGTATTCATTCGCCCCTTTCGTCATCGCTTTTTCAATTTTGCCCATTTCATTTTCTGTGGTCACCATGACAATCTTCGGCCGGGCATCCGCCGGCCTTTTTTCGTTTACCGCTTCAATCAATTCAATCCCGTTCATTTCGGGCATATTCCAATCCAGCATCAAAAGACCAATGTCAGGGTGTTGTTCAAGTTGAGCCAAAGCCGCTTTCCCATTCTCCGCTTCCAGGATTTCAAAACCCATGCGTTCCAGCATTTTTGCCATGACCTTTCGAATCGGTCCCGAATCATCAACAATGAGCACTTTCATTAAAACCCGCCCTTCATTTTTGCTCACACAAACGCAAATTCATGCAAATCCCGCGATCCTTGGCCCGCTTCACATCACTTCGCTGGCCAATTCCGTATTCAAAGCCAATAAAAGGCTTCCTTCCAGCTTGTACACGCCGTCAATGGCTTCTTTCAGTCGCCCTTCCAGAGTTGCAGGTGCCGATTCAAAAAGATCCGGCCGGACTTCGATAACATCACCAATCCGGTCCACCAACAAATTCACCGGGCCGTCGGAGGTCCGAACCACAATGCTCATCACTTCACTTTCCGGCGGACGATCTTCAAAACCCAGACGTCTTCTTAAATCGATGGTCATAATGATATGACCGCGCAGATTAATAAGACCCGCAACCATTGAAGAAGAAAGTGGAACTGGGGTCATCTCTTTTGCTGTAAAGACTTCCTGCACATTCTCAACTTCAACGCCGAGGTAGTGTGTATCCAAAAAAAAGGTCGCATACTGACGATTGTTTTCGTGACGTCTGTCCGCCGTCGCAATACGACGATCCCCATGATCGGGTGTGCCCGCCCCTTGTTCGCGGCGTTCTCCCTCGCGTTCGACCTCTTCAGTTTCTGTCAACACTTTGATTCTCCCCCCAAAATCACTGCATTTAAAATCAGCAGCCCTGCTGGGCCCTGCTTATATCTTGCCCGGCCTATGCGGCCAAAGCTTCCATCCAACCCGGCACCACACAGCCGATCAGTTGCTCGATATCAAGCAAGTCCGTCGTTTTCCCCTCAATCACAAGCGAACCTTTGACACCGATTTTTTCCGAGGGCGCAGCATGAAGATGCATTTTGGCTTCGACAATATCGATAATCCGACCAACAATCACACCGATGCTTTTTCCGTGATGCGAAAAAACAATCACCGGGATGCGATCATGCTCTTCTCCGGAAGTCATCACGCCAATGGCATCCCCCAAACGCACCAGCGGCAGCAACTCGTTCCGGTATTGAATGACATCCTGTCCCGCCGATTGCTCGATTTTATCCACATCAAATTCTTCCAGCCGAGCCACTTCCGACAAGAGAATGGCATACTGATCCGCGTCGTTCATCGAAAAAAGAATCATCGTCTCCGAATGTTCTTCATCTTGCAGCGCATTCGCCTCAACCAGCAAGCCCGGATCATGATGCTCCTCTCCAGTCAAATTCCCCTCTTGCGCAAGGCCCATGACATCCAGAATTAATGCCACGCGGCCATCCCCTAAAATGGTCGCACCGGCCAGATAAGACAAATCTTTCAACTGACGGCTCAAGGGCTTGACTACGATTTCCTCGCTGTCATTGACCGTATCGACCACCAGGCCAAAAGAATGATGCCCGGCCTTCAACACAACGATGTTCGTCCCGCTGGAATGAATTTCATCTTCATCGGGTACAGGTTCTTTCAAACCCAGCACTTCATTAAGGGAAAGCAAGGGCAGCAAAACACCCCGCAAGCGGTAAAAATTAGCCCCCCGAATCACTTCGATTTTATTTCGGCTTTCTTCATCAACCCGCACAAGCTCAAGCAAGCTGGCCTGCGGGATGGCAAAAGCTTCACTGCCCGAAGTCACCATCAACGCGGGAATAATCGCAAGCGTCAGGGGAATTTCGATCCGCATTTGCGTGCCTTCACCCAGACGGCTGGACATGCTGACCGTGCCCCCGATTTTTTCAATATTGGTTTTAACCACATCCATGCCGACCCCGCGACCTGAAACATTGGTCACCTTCTGAGCGGTCGAAAGCCCCGGATGAAAAATAAGGTTCAAGGCCTCTCTATCCGACATCCCGTCCGCCATTTCCTGAGTGAGCACCCCTTTTTCAACCGCTTTGTTTTTCACGCGGTCCACGGCGATGCCTGCGCCGTCATCCGAAATTTCGATGATGATGTGTCCCCCCTCGTGATAGGCCTTCAGTAACAGCGTGCCTTTTACGGGTTTTCCCCGTTCCTTCCGGACTTCAGGCATTTCTACCCCGTGATCCGCAGCATTTCGCACGATGTGCGTCATGGGATCTTTGATCGCTTCCAAAAGGGTTTTATCCAGTTCTGTTCCGGCACCTTCCATGACCAAGTTAATCTCTTTGCCATTCGATTTTGCCAAGTCACGGACAACGCGAGGAAACTTGTCCCAAACATTTTTGATCGGCTGCATGCGTGTTTTCATGACCGTATCTTGCAATTCCGTCGTAATGAGATTGATTTGCTGCACGGTCCCGTTACTTGCATTGGATGGCGAGGTCTCCACCTGCTGCCTCACCTGCTGCAACAATTGATTCCGGGCCAAGACCAATTCGCCGACCATGTTGATCAATTTGTCCAAAAGCCCCACATCGACGCGAATACTTGATTCGGCAATGGAAGGTTTTTTTGCGGCAGATGATGCCGCGGCAGGGTTCGCCGGTTTGTTGTCGGCCGCCGGGGGCGGCGAAGCCGGTTTCGGCGGCGCTGTCTCAGCGGATGTTTCCGTTGGCGCGGCATGCGTCGCACTCGAAGGATCTGTGGCGGAAGCCGCCGGCACACCGGATTCGCCTGATGCTAAAAAGGCATCCAGCCGCTGCCGCATTTCAGAATAATCTTTATCGGGCTCTCGCCGCTCAGCCTCAATATGTCCTAAAATTTCTTTAATGTTATCCACAGCATCCAAAAGGATCGAAATGCCATCGGAGGTTACGGCCATACTTTTATCACGCATGGCGGAAAGCAGGTTTTCGGCGCCGTGTGCCACACTTTCAAGTTTTGGAAAGCCCAAGAACCCACACGTGCCTTTGATCGTGTGGACGGATCTGAAAATGCTGCCGATCAAGTCCGGATCATTCGGCGATGCTTCGAGTGCAACAAATTCCTGATCCAATCGTTCAATGCCCTCTCCACACTCCATTAGAAATTCATTGAGCAAATCATCATCCACTTCACTCAATTCGGAATCAGAGGTCTCAGGTGCCGAAATAGAAGCTTCCTCACCGGGCGTTTCTTGATTTTCACTTTGCAGGCTTGGCTCATCCGCCATCATTTTCGCCAGGGCTTCGGCTTCTTCTTCGGATGGGGCATCGGAGGCTGGTTCCGGCGATGTTTCGGCAGGACTCACTTCTGCGGCAGGGCTTGACGATCCGCCTCCGGCCAAAAAATCATCCAAGGCTTGCCGGACCGCATCGTAGTTTTTGTCGGGCTCTGTGCGCTCCGACTCGATGTGCTCAAGGATTTCCTTGATGACATCGACGGCTTCCAAAAGAATCGTTATGCCATCCGAACTGACTTCCAGGTCGCGGTCGCGCATCGCGGACAGAATATTTTCAGCGCCGTGGGCCACACTCTCAAGCTTGGGAAATCCCAAAAAACCGCAAGTCCCCTTGATCGTATGCACAGCTCTAAAAATGCTGCCCAATAACGCGGTATCCGACGGATCCTGCTCTAAAGCGACGAATTCCTGATCAAGCCGTTCAAGTCCTTCGGCACACTCCACAAGAAATTCATTTAAGATACTTTCTTCTTCCTCTTCCATCCGGTGCCTCGTTTTTTATTTGATCGATACTTCACAGTGCTTCATACATACTCATCTCATCGGCATCAGTATCTCAAAACTTTAGACATTCAGGCATTCAATGAAAATCCCGCGCGGCTTGAATCTTCAAAATCCGGCCTCTGTTTTTATTCACTCAAGAGATACTCAACTTCCACTTCATTTCCCTTGCCCTTGTAGAGCATTTTCCGTGTCAGAGAATTGACCAGCGTGATGCCCCGGCCTGAAAGTGACGACATGCAACTGACCTTCCCGCGAAGATGTTCGGCAAAATCAAACCCGGGTCCGCTATCCTTTATGTTGAAGTAGATATAATCGCCTTCTTTATCCCGGATGCGTTCACAATAGATCGCAACAGACGCATGTTTTAATTTTGCAAGTCGCTGACTGCGTTTGCTTAAATACCCTTCAAAACCTTCGGAGGAGGTTTTAAGGCTTGAATCCAAGCCCAGCAGACCGTGATCCACCGCGTTATTGTAAAGTTCCGTTAAAATAAGAAACAGACGCTGACTGTTTTTTTGTGAGATACCGCACTGCTTGAGCCATGTGAGCAAAATGGGGAGCAGGTCAATTTCTTTAATGTCTTCCGCATCTAAATCCAATACAAGCTTCCAGGAATGCGGCCCGCGCACAATCGCCTGATTGGATTTGCTTTTTCGTTCAAACTCCATTGAACCCTTGAGGCCTGTTTTGCAATGAACGGCAACCAAGGAAATATCGTCATCTGAAACCTTTGCACCGATATGGACCATCAGTCTTTCTTTAAGGTGTTCAAAGCGATGCGCCTGATTCGCCTCCGAAAGGACTTGAAGCATGCGCTCAAAACCAAACAAGGCATCGGAAGGATTGCGTGCTTCAATTAAACCGTCGGAATACATAAAAAGCTGTCCGGGCTGATCCCATCTAAAAACATCGACTTTGTCATCAAAGTCTTTGTCGCTGAGCACACCGATGGGCAGGTTTTTTGATTTCCAGACCTGAATACTTTCTCCGGCCTCATTCAGAAAAAAAGCAGAAGGGCCGCCGCCGTTCCAAATTTCAATGGTTTTGTTCGACCAGTCGATTGAAGCCAGGGTTGCCGCAACAAAACGGTCAACGGGCAAAAGCGAAACCATTTTTTTATTGAGTTCCCGGACAATACTCGCAATCGGAAAACCCTTCCCGCTCATGGCGTAGAAAATCTCGGAGACCGGCATCATACACAGTGCCGCAGAAATGCCGTGCCCGGTGCCGTCAGCCAGCATGAGATGCAGCCGGTCTTCCGCAGTCATCGAAGCTGCAACAACATCGCCTGAAAAATCCTCCGCCGGAAGCACCCAATGCTGAAGCAGATCTTTGTCTACATTAACCTTGCGCACCATTTTCCCCATCACATGACGTGCGAGGCTCATGTTTTTTTCAGCACTTTTTTTTCCCAGTTCCATTTGTTCAGGGCTCATATCATCCACTTTATGTGTTTTCGACATCGCGATTTTTTCTTATTTTCTTATTGAATCGCGAACAATTTTCCAAAATTCACCACGTCCAAAATTTCACGGACGGAATCCTGACAGTTCAGCAAGGCAATGGAACGATCCTGCTCACTTGCGCGTTCCTTAAACAAAAGCAACATGCCCAAGGCGGAACTGTCCATGTAGTCCACTCCGCTAAAATCGATCTCAATGGGCCCTGAAGGGTAGCGGTTCATGCCTTCTTCGTAAGCCTTCCTGAAATCTCGATTGGAATTAAAATCAAAACGGCCCGACATGGCTAATTTCAAACGTCCATTGTGATCTTTCACTTCCACATTTAAAGCCATAATTTCCTCTCCTTAATCTGTGAATCTAAGCACTCAGTTGTTTAAACAGTGCGTCTCCGATGTCGTGCAAGGGACAAACGGCATCCACGCCGCCCGCTTCAATGGCCATTTTGGGCATACCGAAAACGACACAAGAGCTCTCATCCTCCGCGATGTTGAATGCGCCTGCTTTTTTCATTTCGAGCATGCCGGCCGCACCGTCATTGCCCATGCCCGTTAAAATAACGCCAACGGCATTCTTTCCCGCACAGGACGCCACCGAGGCAAACAGCACATCCACGGAAGGACGATGGCGGTTCACGCGGTCTTCCTGGTTGAGCACCACCCGGTATCGCGCGCCGCTTCGGCTTAAGGCCATATGATAATTTCCAGGGGCAATCAAAGCGCGTCCTGTGATTACAGCATCTTTGTCTTCCGCCTCCTTCACTGTAATTTTGCATTGATCGTTGAGGCGGTCGGCAAAAAGCTTGGTGAATTTTTCAGGCATATGCTGGGTGATGACAATGGGGGGCGTGTCCGGAGGCAAAGTCGTCAAGAGATCGCGCAGGGCCTCCGTCCCGCCCGTTGAAGCACCAATGGCGATAATCGTATCGGTCGTCTTCGCCATGGCGCTTGAAGAAAGGGGGCGCGGCGCTTTATTGCCCGAAGCACTTTTTTTAAGCGGCTTCACCTTTGCGTGTGCAGCTGCCTTCACCAACTCCGTCAGCAAGGTCGCGCGGATTTCCATGCCCTCTTTCATGTCAAATTTCGGTTTGGTGAAAAAATCGACCGCACCCAACTCCAAAGCGCGCATCGTTGTTTCGCAGCCTGCTTCCGTCAAGGTGCTGACCATGACCACCGGCATGGGATGCCCCCTCATTAACTTTTCAAGAAAGGTCAAACCGTCCATGCGAGGCATCTCAACATCCAAAGTCAGGACATCGGGATCGAGGGCTTTTATTTTGTCGCGTGCAACATAAGGGTCTTCCGCCGTACCGATCACTTCAATCCCGGGGTCGGATGAAAGCAAAGAGGTTAAAATTTGCCGCATGAGTGCGGAATCATCCACCACTAGAACGCGTACCTTTTTCATCACCCTCCCATCTCCTTATGTTCGCCAAAAGACGCATCTGATATAAAAATCAGAATAAAACGATATCGTCGTCTTTTGGCGCTTCCTTTTTTTTCTCAAGTGTCTTTGCGTATTCTCTTTCCCGCTCCGCCAGTGTCGAGTTTCTCATGCGGGTAATCTTTTTCATCAGGACACGTCCCGTCTCCGTGAAGTAATATATTTTTCTGGGATAAAGATCGCCCGTATCCTGTTTCAGCAGGGTTAAGCCTTCCGTCCTGATAAATTCAACGGCCCATTTTGTATTGTTTTCCCCGACGTTATTGCTAGACTCGAAGAGTTTCGCCCCACCGAAAATTTTGAGCTCAAGCCGATCCTTCTTTCCCCCCAATTTCATGATGGCATTGATCAACATTTCCATCGCATAACTGCCGTAGCGCGCCGACTCCCCCCAGGAATCATGCCGCCCATCGCGCTTAGGCGCAGGCAGCATAAAGTGATTCATGCCGCCCACCTTGGCGATCGGATCAAGAATGCAGGCCGAAATACACGAACCCAATACGGTGTAAGCAACCATCGGCGTTTTACTCGCATAAAAATCCCCCGGCAAAATCTGAGCGACTTTGTGCGGGAAACGTCCGTCCGAAATCAGACGGATATGGGAAAAGGTGTCGTCTTTGACATCAATGGACATCGTCTTCCTTCTTTTGGTAAATGGTAGGGGCAATCGGAATAAAAGGGGTCTCCAGCCATTGCAAACTCTCGGAATGCCCGATAAACAAATAGCCGTTCGGTTTTAAGTAGCGGTAGAAATTATTGACCAAACGCTCTTGGGTTTGTTTGTCGAAATAGATCATGACATTGCGGCAAAAAATAAGATCCAACGGTGTTTTAATGGGATAATCATCGTTCATCAGGTTAATGCGTTTGAAGATGATCATCTCTGAAATTTCTTTTTTTGCCTTCACTTTGTCTCCCTTTTTCCCCTTCAAAAAATACCGATGCAGACGCGTAGCATCCAATCCGGCCACACGGGCCTTGTCATAAATCCCATTTGCGGCATGGGCCAAAACCCGGGTTGAAAGGTCGGAGGCCAAAATTTTGCAATCCCATTTTTCAGACCCCATCGCTTCACAGAGCGTAATGGCAATGGAGTAGGGTTCTTCCCCCGAAGAACAAGCCGAAGACCAGATCCGAATTTTTTTAGTGGAGCTAAGTTCTGGCATAATGTGATCGGCTAAAAAATCAAAATGTTTCGGTTCACGGAAAAAGTCGGTTTTATTGGTCGAAAGCAGATCCAACATCCGGACAAACTCTTCACCGCCGTTTACACCGTTTACAACGTAATTGTAGTACTCGGAAAACGACTTCAGTTCTAATTTGCGTAACCGCTTCGTAAGCCGGGAGACCAACAAAGTTTTTTTATGTTCACTTAAGTTGATCCCGCTTTCCGTATAAAGCAATTCTCTGAATTGAGAGAACTCCTGATCCGAGATGCTGTAATGTGTCGTATTGGTTACACTCATGGTTCTTCTTCAAGGCCTCCTGTTCTTGATCCGGCGCCGACAAAATACCGATTTTAAATCGTGCGTTACGCGCACCGGGGCAAAGACCTCTCCACCCCGGTGCGCGTAACGTTTCGCTCATTTAAAATTCTTCGAATTCTTCCGAGCCCACGTTACTTTGTTTTATAACGCCGTTCCCGTTTCCCGCGGCAAGGG
>JALUVJ010000123.1 GCA_027020665.1 Nitrospira sp. | reverse complement strand
ACGGCCGGATAGATCACAATCCAACGGCCAATATCGCTTTTCGCAAAGTGCCCCGGCAGCTTCCCTCTGTTTTAAGCGAACAACAGATTTTACAGGCTGTTCAGGAGATATCCCCCGGAACTCTTACGGATTTCCGAAATCAGGTAATCCTGGAGTTGCTCTATCTGACCGGCATGCGGGCGAGTGAAGTAATTAATCTTCAAATACCGCATCTTGAGCTCGACGCGCTGCAATTGCGCGTAAAAGGAAAGGGAAATAAAGAAAGAATCGTACCCATTTCCACGGAGATGGCAAAAAAACTGCAAGCCTGGATAAATCAAAGTAAAAAGTGGCGAACCAATAAAGGAGGAGATCAGGACCGGGTTTTCATTAAAAAAAATGGACGCGCTTTAGGGCCAAGAGATTTGTCGCGCATTGTTGACGGGATTCTGTCGCGAGTGGCTGAGAAGGGGAAGACGCATCCGCATATTTTGCGCCACAGCTTTGCTACGCATCTGCTTAATGCCGGCGCTGACTTGATGGCGGTAAAGGAATTGCTTGGTCACTCCAGTCTGGCTACAACTCAAATTTATACCCATGTTTCACCGCATCGGCTGAAGGAGGCGTATGCCCGGGCACATCCACGGGCTCAAAGGAAATGAGGGCATGCCGATCGGGTGAAATGAACTGCAAGACCAATAAGAAGGAGGTTTAACATGCGCACACGATTTACTGCGCGTCATTACAAGGCGCCCGCTTCTTTGAAGAATTTCGCAGAACAGGAGGTTCAACGGCTGAAAAAATACTATGATGGGATCATTGATTGCGAGATCATTTTGGATTACGAAAAGCAAACCCAGGTTGCGGAAATCATTCTGACTGTTTATGGCCAGCGGTTAACAGCCGTAGAAAAAAGCGAAGAAATTCGAAAATCCATTACACTGGCGGTTGATAAGCTCGAACGCCAGTTGAAAAAATATAAAAATAAATGGAACAAAAAAGGGAAAGAAAAACCCCAATTTATCGAACCCAAACCTTCTGAAATCGAAGAAGATCTCGAATAGATTTTCAAAAAGGGCGTTACGGTGTATAAATTAGACGTCAAAACGCTGTACGAAGACAATAAGGACCGTCTGGGGCTGGAGATCATCAACGGCGATTATAGCTTTAGCAAACCCATTACCGAGGGGGAGCTGCACCGGCCTGGCCTCGCGCTTACTGGTTTTGTAAAGGTCTTCACCTACCAAAGAGTCCAGATTATTGGCAACACCGAAACCAGTTACCTGGCCGATTTAGGCTCCAGCAGAAGAAAGGAAGCCATCGAGCATGTTATGAAATTTGACATTCCGTGCATTATCATCACGGAGAAAAACGAAGTTTTTCCGGAGATGCTCGAAAGCGCCAACCGGCACAAGGTGACTATTTTTCGCACCCCGCTCAAAACCACCCAACTGATTCACCTGCTAAGCGAGTATCTGGATCACAAATTTGCTCCGACGATTACTGTACACGGCAGTCTGGTGGATGTATACGGAATCGGTGTTCTTTTTACCGGACGCTCTGGCATCGGCAAAAGTGAAATTGCTCTCGATCTGGTCGAGCGGGGTCATCGTCTGGTAGCGGACGATGTCGTTAATATCAGCCGGCAGGCCGGTAACGTGCTCATTGGAACGGGCAGTGAGCTGCTTCAATACCATATGGAAATTCGCGGCCTCGGTATCATTGATGTGCAGAGTCTGTTTGGCGTCAATTCGGTAAGGCCGCAAAAACGCATCGAGGTAGAGGTACATTTAGAAGAATGGGATGATAAAGAAGATTACGAACGGATCGGACTGGATGAGCAGACGTCGACATACCTCGGCGTGGATATTCCACTGGTGAAGTTACCGATCTTCCCGGGCAAAAACATCACGGTGATTGCTGAAGTCATTGCCCTCAATC
>JALUVJ010000122.1 GCA_027020665.1 Nitrospira sp. | reverse complement strand
GTCGTATTTGATGTAATTAAAAAAGTCCATTTGCCTCTATTGTGGTGTGTGTACTGGTAAGTTCAAGTCGCTTTGCTTTAACAGGTCGAGTACTTCGGTGTCTCTCAGGTTAAATTCCCGGCCTATCAGTTCGACACTTTTGCGTAATTCTTCGAGACGATCTTTGAGATTGCTGTTGGGGCTGCCGTTTCCGGAATCTTTCAGATCGAAATTTTCGATCTGTTCCTGAATCGACATTAACTTTTTAAAATCCAAAGGTTTTTGAATGACATCGACAGCGTGTAATTTGAGGGCTTTGATGGCTCTGGTAAGTGAAATGCCGTCCGTGAGAATAAAGACGGGCGTGTCCGGCCGAATCGATGCCATTCTTTTCAGAAGCCACATCCCCGAATCATCGGGAAAGTTTATTTCGGTTACAATGGCGTGATAAGCGGTCATCTTGATTTTGGCGACCGCAATGTGAACCGACGAAGCTGTATCCACCTGGTGGTTACAAGCTTCGAACATGTCCCGGTTCACTTTTAGCTCATTTTCGCTATAGTCAACTAATAACAGGTGCATTGCAAAAAAACTCCAGATGCCATTCAGATGGGTGTGAAACTTGTGTCTGCTATACTTCCGATCGGACATTACGTTAGCAAGAAATGTGCCGCAAATCAGGCCAAGTTGCCATGATGGCATAACGCTAAATAAATCAATGGAATAAGAGGCGGTAAAAAGAAAGGAAAAGGCGGTTTTGTCAGGATGAGAGTGCCGTAAAATGCAGCACAAAATGAGGGTATGTTAGCAGAGAATAGCTTAATGCTAATAAAATCAATTCATTAGAAAGAGAAAACAGCCCTGGTGCAATTTGCAGTCAATCTGCAACTTGCAAAATGCGCATATCAGCAAAAAAATGCGAAAATATTGACCAAATTCGCAAAAATGTGCAACCGGTCAGGAAATGCCATATCTTTTCAGCTTGCGCAGCAGCGTGTCTCTGTGTATGCCCAGAATACTGGCAGCCAGACTTTTATTGCCTTCGGCGATTTCCATCACGTGCAGAATATGATCCCGTTCCACATCCGACAGCAAAAGAGACTTGTTCTTTGTTTCTGTCGGTTTGGCTTGAACGGGTTTTGCTTCCGTTATATGCGACGGCAGGTCAAAAGCGCGAATTTCATCGCCATCGCACAGGGCTACGGCGCGACGAAGAGCATTGGCCAGTTCGCGTACATTGCCCGGCCAGGTATAGTTCTGCAACGCCAGAATGGCATCGTCGGCAATGCGATTGATTTTGCGGCCAAAACGGGAAGCAAATTCATGGGCGAAATGAGTGGCAAGCAGGGGAATATCCTCCGGAATTTCCCGCAGAGGCGGCATGATGATGGTTACGGCGTTCAAGCGATAGTAAAGATCGGCGCGGAATGAGCCGTCTTTAATTGCCTGCGACAGGTCGCGGTTGGTCGCCGACAGGATGCGGATATCCACTTTTCTGCGTTCGTTGGAACCCAGCGGCTCAAACTCCCGCTCTTCAATGACGCGCAAAAGCTTGGCTTGCATGGATGGCTTCATGTCGCCGATTTCATCGAGAAAGAGGGTGCCGCCGTTAGCCTCTTCGATTTTGCCGGGTTTGCTTGTTTTGGCGTCCGTAAACGCTCCTTTTTCATAGCCGAATAGTTCGCTTTCCAGCAACGTATCCGGAAAAGAAGCGCAGTTGATGGCGACAAACTTTTTGTCGCGCCGGTCGCTCGAGTAATGGATGGCATTGGCAGCCAGCTCTTTGCCCGTACCGCTTTCGCCCAGAATCAGAACGTTCAAATCCGTGTTGGCGATTTTGCTGATGAGCTTGGCAACATTCTGAATACGCGCGGACTTGCCGAGGATTGTTTTTCCCTGCGGTAAGGTGGCGGCAATATTCTCGAACGGCGTTACGCTGCTGGTGGATTCGATT
>JALUVJ010000121.1 GCA_027020665.1 Nitrospira sp. | reverse complement strand
ATGATCGGGGGAAATTATGCCGTGGGTCTCGTGGTCTTTGTCATCCTCGTTGTCATTAATTTTGTGGTGATTACAAAGGGCGCGGGCCGGATTGCGGAGGTGGCCGCACGTTTTATGTTGGATGCGATGCCGGGAAAACAAATGAGCATCGACGCCGACTTAAATGCGGGCCTCATTAATGAAAATGAGGCAAAGCTGCGTCGGGAAGCCATTTCGAAAGAAGCGGATTTCTACGGTGCGATGGACGGTTCCAGCAAGTTTGTGCGGGGGGATGCGATTGCCGGCATCTTAATTATCCTGGTGAATATCATCGGCGGGTTTGTCATCGGGGTTATGCAGCAAGGCATGAATATGGCGACGGCGGCGCAAAACTACACGCTCTTGAGCATCGGAGATGGCCTGGTGGGACAGATTCCGGCACTCATTATCTCAACAGCCTCCGGCATCGTGGTGACGCGTGCGGCCTCCGAATCCAACCTGGGTGAGGATGTGACGCGGCAGATGTTGATTCATCCGCGGGCGCTGATGGGGGCGGCTGCCATTGTCTTTATTTTCGGCCTGATTCCGGGATTGCCGCACATGGCCTTTTTCATGCTTGCGGCGGGCATTGCTTTTATCGGGTATTCGGCGCAAACGGCTCAGGAAACGGAAAAAGCCAAACCCGCACCGTCCGAACCGGAATCGTCAACAGAACCCAATAAAGACGAATGGATCGTGCCGCTGGATCTCATGGAATTGAACGTCGGTTACGGTCTGATTCCTTTGGTGGATCAGGCGCAGGATGGGGATTTGCTCAAACGCATCACGGCGATTCGCAGGCAGCTTGCGCTTGAATTGGGTTTTGTCGTGCCGCCGATTCATATCCGGGATAATCTTCAGATCAAACCCAATGAATATCTCATCCTGGTCAAAGGCATTGAGGTGAGTCGCGGTGAAGTCTTGCCGCGTCATTTTCTGGCCATGAATCCAAGCGGTATGGAACAACACGGCATTGAAGGGATTCCCACACGGGAGCCCTGTTTCGGTTTGCAGGCTTTTTGGGTCACGGAAAAAGAAAAAGACCGCGCAAAGATGGAAGGCTTTACTGTTGTGGATGTGCCTTCCGTGATCGCGACACATCTTACGGAAACCATTCGCAGTCACGCTGCTGAATTAATCGGCCGGCAAGAAGTACAGCATCTTTTGGATCGTTTTTCAAAAGATAATCCGAAAGTGGTCGAAGAATTGGTGCCGAATCTCTTGTCATTGGGGGGCGTGGTGAAAGTGCTGGGCAATCTGTTGAGGGAGCGTGTCGCCATTCGGGATTTGCGCACGATATTGGAAACCCTGGCCGATGTTTCACCCGTGACGAAGGATACGGGACAATTGACTGAATATTGCCGGCAAGCCCTTTCCCGGACGATTACAAAACAATACGAAGACGCAGATGGCAAGTTGTATGTGATTAGTGTGAACCCGCAGCTGGATTTGAAAATGAGCGAAGCGATTCAAAGAGACGATCAGGGCAGTGAGATGGCGATTGATCCTTTGCTTGCGCAAAAAGTCATTATGCAGATTCGCCGGGCTTCGGAATCCGTGGCTATGAAAGGGCATCATCCCGTGTTGATGTGTTCGCCCATGCTCAGGTGGCATCTTCGCAAAATGGCGGAACGCTTTATTCCAAATCTGGTGGTGCTTTCATCCAATGAAATCGCGCCGCAAGCCCAATTGCAGTCGATTGAAACCGTGAGTTTGAAAGATGAAGATCAGAAAGTTTGAAGGTCAGGGCATGACGGAAGTGCTCCAGGCCATCAAGTCGGAGTTGGGGGCGGATGCCGTGATTTTGTCTACGCGTGAAGTCACGAAGCGCCGCGTCACGAAAGCCGGCCGTCTTTTGAGCGTGCCTGTCATTGAAGTGACGGCGGCTGTTGAAGTGCCGGAACCGCTTAAAAAGCCGAAAACCGAAAAACCTCCGGTGTTTGAAACGGCGCTGGGAGAGGCCGTGCAAGGAGATATCTATAAAGAATTGCAAGATATTAAGAACGCGGTTGCCGAACTGCGTGCCCCGGCGCCCGCAGAGAAAGCGCATGAAACAGTGCTTCCGCTGCAAGAGATCCATGAGACTTGGCTTGAAATGAAGATCATGCTGAAGTCTTTAAGCGAAATGCGGCGGGAAGACCCGCTTTTTTCAAAAAATAAAACCCTCGCGGCGCTTTTTGAGCAATTGCTTTTGAGTGGTGTGGATACGGAGACGGCGCAGCATCTTGTGAAGGCGGTCCAAGAAAGCCTGTCGCAAGAAGATGTATGGAAACCTGAACGCGTTCAAGATTCCATCCACGATGTCATTGCGCGTTTGATCAAGGTGACCGGGCCTTTTGCACTGGATCAGGACGAGGGCCAAAAGGGGCCGAAAGTGGTGGCTCTGATCGGCCCAACGGGTGTGGGGAAAACAACGACGGCGGCAAAGTTGGGCGTCGGCTGTCTGAAAAAACAGAAGGCGGTGACCCTCATTTCATTGGATGTATCGGAAAGCGGGGGCGCAGATGTTTTGATTCAACATGCGGACCGTCATCATATCCCGGCGCTTCAGATGACTTCGTGGGATCGCTTGAAACAATTTGTGTCCGGTCGCAAAAAAGGAGAGTTGATCCTACTCGATACCGCCGGGCGCAGTCATCTGAAATCGAAGGAGATTGAGCGCCTCAAGACCCTGATGTCGATGGGTTTTCCCTTGGAGACGCATCTTGTGCTTTCAGCCAATACAAAGGGCAGTGATCTTTCGGACATGATCGATCGGTTTTCGGTGATTCCTATTTATTCACTGCTTTTTACCAAGATGGATGAAACAAAAACCTACGGCCCGCTGTTTTCCACTTTGGGCAGAAAACGCAAACCGCTTTCTTATTTAACGATGGGACGGCGTGTCCCTGAGGATATCGAATTGGCAACACCGAAAGGGTTTACAGATCTTATTTTGAGTCGTTCGGCATGAAATGGCGATTTTAGCAAAATAGAGAGGACAAATCAGATGGGACAGACCGGAACAGTCAATGGCAGTGGTGGAACCGATCTTGCTGAAAACGCGCCGGAGGCGGTGCGTATTCCTAAAGTGATTGCCGTCACGAGCGGAAAGGGCGGTGTCGGTAAAACAAATGTTGTCGCAAATCTTGCCGTTGCATTGGCGCGCCTGGGCAAGTCCGTTGTTATTTTGGATGCGGACTTGGGGCTGGGCAACGTGGATGTGTTGCTGGGCATTATCCCCAAATATACGATAGAGCATGTGTTATTGGGTGAAAAGACCCTCCCCGAAGTGATGATCGACGGTCCCTTGGGCATCAAAATCTTACCCACAAGTTCCGGCTCGGAAGATCTGACGCACTTAAGTCCCGAGCAGAAATTGGTCTTTTTAGCGGAGTTGGATCGGCTGGAACGCGAAGTGGATGTTTTTCTCATTGATACTGCAGCGGGTATTTCGTCCAATGTGCTCTATTTCAATACCGTCGCACAGGAAATTTTAGTCATCGCCACCGCCGATCCGACTTCGGTGACCGATGCCTACGCCATTATGAAAATCCTGTCGAAACGTCATGGGGAAAAACGCTTCAAACTACTGGTCAACATGGCGCGCAGCATGCGGGAGTCCAAGGAAGTCTATCGCAAGCTGACATTGGTTTCTGATCAATTTTTGGATATTGCGATTGAATACTGCGGATTCATTCCCCAGGACGACTATCTGCGTATGGCCGTGATTGAGCAGCGGGCGGTTGTGGATCTTTATCCCAGGGCAAAATCGAGCCTTCGCTTTTTGAAGCTTGCACAAGAAATACTGGACTGGCCGCTCGGTACGCTTCCAAAAGGGAATGTACAGTTTCTTTGGAAACGCCTCTTAGGCGATAACGACGGTGCCAAGCCCTAGAAAGAGAAGGTGCAGCGCCGCCTGAAAGAGCATGGAAAGTAATGCAATGAAAACAGCCAAAGAAGCCCAATCCTACTCGTCTGATTCTTTGATGGGTCAAAGGGATATGGATAAGCTTCTTGAAGAATTTGCACCGATGATCCGGATGATTGCGCAACGCCTGGTTTTTCGTTTGCCTTCTTCTCTTGATGTTGAAGATTTGATTCATTCCGGTGTGATCGGACTGATGAATGCCCTGGAGCGATATGACCCCAAAATCAACACACGGTTTAAAACCTATGCGGAGTTTCGTATTCGGGGTGCCATGCTGGATGAAATCCGAACCCTGGACTGGGTGCCGAGGTCGGTCCATGACAAAACGAAAAAACTGCGTAAAACCTCAGATGATTTCATCAAAAAAAAAGGACGGCCCCCAACAGAGGAAGAACTCATCGAAGCCCTTGACATGGATCAAGAAACCTTTGATGAATTTCTTTATCAGGCCAGGGGGGCCACGCTTTTGAGTCTGGATGATTTGGGCATCAAAGACGGCGTCGAATGGCGTTTGATCGAAGCGATGGCGGACCCGAACGGTGAAGACCCCTTGCTTTCGCTGCTCTCATCACATGATAAAGATCGTCTTATTCAGGCCATTGAAGGTTTAAGTAAAAAAGAGCAGCTGGTGGTTTCGCTTTATTACGACGAAGAACTGACGATGAAGGAAATCGGAGTCGTGCTCAGTGTTTCGGAATCGCGGGTTTGCCAGCTCCATACAAAGGCCATCATGAAATTGAAGGGGATTTTATCGCAATAAAAAGGCAATGAAATGGATTTATTATTAAAAATATTAATAAGTTTTGTTGACGGAAATGACCTTGCTGAAAAATAAAAATCGGGACTAAAGAATTGGAAGTGTGAGACCGATAAGAAGAGCATTAGGGGGGGATTGTATTCATGCGGGATAAGTCTTTAAATCCGGTAGGCATTATCCTGCATTGAGGCAATCGGGAGTGAAAAGCGACATGCGCGGACGCGTTCTTTCTAACAAATGCATTTTGAAATGGCAGGCCGACTTACCGAAGGCAGAGGTTTGGAAATGAAATCTCTTGTTGTTCAGGGCGGGATTGCCAGCGGACTTGGCCTTCTGGTGTTGTTTCTGACACAGGCCAATGAGGTGGCGTTTGGGGTTTTGGTCTCGGTTTCTACGGCATGGATTGTTTTGGTGAAACGCAGTGCGCCTCTTAATCTGTCTGTTTTGTCTCCAACAGTGGATTTTTCAGAAGGGGAAGCGGCATGGGAAAAGCGTGCGGACCTGTCTTCGGAACGGGGAGATCAGGAGAGTGAGGATGTATCGGAAGAAGCGGAATTGAAAGAAGCTGTTGTTTCAGAGACCCGTGTGATGCCGGCGGCGCAAAAAAATGAGATGAACTTGCAATGCGAAATCATTCGAAAGGAAGTCGATCAGGTAAAGGGTTTGCTGGAAGATGCGATTGAGAAGCTCAATCAAAACTTTACCGCCTTAGAGGCCGGAACACGCGCGCAGCGGGATTTAATCGGGGATATCACCTCTGATTCAAATGCGGGAAATGATCAAAAAGAGGAGACCATTGATTTTGATAGCTTTGCGCAAGAAACAGAGCATTTGATGACGGAGCTTGTCGACAATATTGTGCACACCAGCAAGTACAGCATGTTGCTTGTTGAGAAACTGGAAGACGTGACTGTCTTGATCAAAAATATTTTGCGGGATGTGGGGGGAGTGGATTCCATTGCCGAACAAACCAAGGTGCTTGCGATTAATGCCACGATTGAGGCGGCCAGGGCGGGCAGTGCGGGCAAGGGTTTTGCCGTTGTGGCTTCCGAGGTGCGTCAGCTTTCCAATCATTCCAAGGCCTTTGGACGCCGTATCGTTGATCATGTGAAAGAAATACGTGGCGCCATCGAACGGGCTGAAAAATCAACAAATGACTTGGCGTCGAAAGACATGAATTTTGTGCTACAGGCCAAACGGGAAACAGACAAGATGCTGCGGGGTTTAAACCTGCTCCATCAAAAGATGATTGAAGGCGTTGATTCGGTTTCCGTCATTAGTGACCAGATTACCCGGAACGTCGGCAGTGCGGTGACCGCACTTCAATTTGAAGACATGGTTCGGCAACTGTTGGATGATATGCTCAAACGCATTGAAAAAATAGAGGGGGTTGTCGGCGGCGCGTCCGATTTGGAAACTTCAGAGACCGCAATATCTTTGAAGGATGATGAGCAAACAGTGGATGAACCCCCCGGTTATGAAGCAGTTGGCATGCCGGACGATCCAAGAAGCAGGGCGTCTGTCAGTCAAGAGGATGTCGGCGCAGGCAGCGTTGAGTTGTTTTAGAACGCTCTGATTAAAGAAGCTCTGATTCAGTCTGGGTTGAATTTTGAATTGAGTCACTAAAGCACGGCCGAAAAAGCAATGTATCGGCCTGTGCATCGCATAAGGAGGAAAGTTTCATGGGAAAGTCTGTTTTAGCTGTTGATGACTCCAAATCAATGCGGCAGATGGTCGTTTTTACGCTGAAAGGGGCGGGCTACGATGTCGTTGAGGCGGTTGACGGTCAGGATGCCCTGACCAAGTCGAAATCCAAACCTTTCAATCTGGTATTGACCGATCAGAACATGCCCAATATGGACGGCTTGTCCCTGATCCGGGCCTTACGGGCTTCTCCGCAATATAAGCAGACACCCATTTTGATGCTGACGACGGAATCAAGCGATGCGATGAAAAGCCAGGGCAAGGCCGTTGGGGCGACGGGCTGGCTGGTGAAGCCCTTTGATCCCGAAAAGTTGTTGCTGGTTGTCAAAAAAGTGATTGGATAAAGTTTGACAGGATTCGGTTTCGGGTGTTTTTCGCGATGAATAGATCGCGTTTGTTGTTAGGGAGGTGATCGTATGGAATTTGATAAAAGCCAATTCTTTGATGTGTTTTATGAAGAGACGGCTGAACATCTCGTCACAATGGAGGAGTTATTGCTCCGTTTGGACGTCTCCTCTCCGGAGCAGGAGGAGTTGAACGCCATCTTTCGCGCAGTACATTCCATCAAAGGCGGTGCCGGGACTTTCGGGTTTGATAAATTAACGAAGGTTGCCCATGTTTTTGAGACGGTTTTGGATCAGGTGCGAAAAGGGGCCTTGGATTTGACGACTGAAATGGTGGACCTCTTTCTCGAAGGCGGCGATGTTTTAAATGAAATCCTGAGTTCTTACAAAGAAGAAACCGAGATAGATACGACCTCTTCTGTCAGCATTATCGAACGGCTTCAGGCCATTTCCGGCGGCGGGGTCCAAGATAAGCCTGCTTCAAAAATATCCGAAAAAAAGCCAAAAACAAAGCCCAAAACCAAGGGAAAAGCAAAACCGAAAGCAAAAGGTAACAAAGCGCCTGAAAAAAAGACGGCACCTGAGGATGAAGCAGACTTAGGTTTCGGGTTTTTTGATGATGTTGAAGTCCGCAAAGAAGAAAGGTCGGACTCCGCTTCAGCACTTGAAAATTCTGAAGAGGATGAAGATCCCGGTTTTGGGTTTTTTGAAACGGAAGCAGATGCGGGCGATGAAAAATCACGTCAAGTCCTTGCCGCTGAAAAACTTTCAGTAAGCCCCCGTTCAAAGGCCCGTCCTGACAAAACAAGTAAGGCGCACGCAGAAGCAACTTCGATTCGTATCGGCGTGGAAAAAGTGGATCAGCTTTTTAATCAAGTCGGGGAAATTGTAATTACCCAGGCCATGCTGGCCCAAACCGCCTCGCATCTCGATCCCGCCATTTTTGAACACCTGGAAAACGGTCTGACGCAGTTGGAGCGCAACACGCGTGATTTACAGGAAAGTGTCATGGCCATTCGCATGGTGCCGATCCGTATGGTCTTTAGCCGCTTTCCCAGACTGGTGCGTGACATGAAAAAGACATTTAACAAAGAGCTGGAATTGGTCATGATCGGAGAAGAAACGGAGATTGACAAAGGGTTTATCGAAAAACTTTCCGATCCGCTGACCCATCTGCTTCGTAATAGTTTTGACCACGGGATTGAATCGCCGGAGGCACGCAAGGCGGCCGGAAAAGACCCGAAAGGCACCATTGTTTTAGAAGCCTCTCATCAAGGCGGCAACGTGGTCATTGAAGTGAAAGATGACGGTGCGGGCTTAAACCGGGAGCGTATTCTGGCAAAAGCGGCGGATCAGAATATCCCCGTACCGGAAGGAATCTCGGATGCCGAAGTCTGGAACCTTATTTTTGCGCCGGGTTTTTCCACGGCGAAAAAAGTCAGTGATATTTCAGGCCGGGGCGTCGGCATGGATGTGGTCAAAAAAAATGTGCAATCCATGGGCGGCATGGTTGAGATCGAGTCCGAAGCAGGGGTCGGCAGTCGTTTTATTATTCGCCTTCCGCTCACACTTGCGATTATTGAAGGCATGGTTGTTCAAGTCGGCAAAGAAGTTTACATCCTGCCGATTACATCCATTGTCGAATCCATGCGCCCGAAGGCCGACGACATTAAAACGATCATGGGTAAAGGTGAGCTTGTGAACATGCGCGGCGAATACCTGCCCATCATTCGTTTGTATGAACTTTTCGGCATACATTCGGAGGTGACGGACCCGACAAAAGGCGTCTTGGCGGTCATCGAATCCGAAGGCGGACGCGTGGCTGTTCTGGTGGATGAATTGATCGGACAGCAGCAGGTCGTCATCAAAAGCATGGAAACCAATTTCAAGAAAGTGAAGGGCATTGCGGGGGCGACGATCTTGGGGGACGGACATGTCGCCTTTATTTTGGATGTGCGCAGCATCCGTTCATTTGCAAGACAGGATGAAGAGATGTTTGTTGGGTAAAGCGGAGGGGGCTTTGTGATGTTTGGCAAGGGCCACCGGTGTTTGCGTCAAAAAAAGAAAATTCTCCTCTTTTGGGGAAGATGAAAGGAGGCACAGTGTCAATCGCAACAGAATCAGTCAAGTCACAGGATGATCAGATGGGTTTTGCATCGGATGGGGATCAATATCTCACCTTCGCGCT
>JALUVJ010000120.1 GCA_027020665.1 Nitrospira sp. | reverse complement strand
AGATAAAGACCGCTTTGCCCTTTTCATAGACGCCTTTATCCGCCTTGGCCTGCTGCGCCCCGCGAACAATGCGCACATTGCCGGAGGTCGTAATCCGGGTGACCTCCCGACCGTCGCTCGCCCCCTCCAAGACAGATTGAGACGCAGCCTTCGATTCAGACAAAAATACTTCCGCGCGATCCGCATTAATCGTCATTTCTTCCCGTTTAATGAAAACCTTCCCCTCAAAAATAATCTTGTTTTCAAGGTTCTTCAACGTCATTTTTTCTGAACGAATCGAAATGGGCACATTGCGCTTTTCCGAAACAGCCGCTTCGTCAGCCAATACGTCCGTCCCGGCCGTGAAGAACCGACACATCAACAACAGGATAAAAAAAGGGGAAGGATTTTCCTTAATGCACCAAAGCCTGAACATCACCGATAACTACCATCTCCTGCCGATCAACAGAAACCCGTAGCGAATTCCCATGAATTTCAATCCGAGTCCCAGTAATGCGCGCCTCACCCTGCGAAACAATCTCGCGTTCGGCTTCATGCCACTGTAATCCGCGGGTATGCAGCGTGTAACCCTTTTCCAATTCAACGGTCATCAACCCCGTTCTTTTCCACAGAGAAAATGCCTTGTTCTCCGTATCGACGGCACCTTCGTCTCCTTTCAGAAAAAGCTGCTGCTGATCGCCGTAAGGGATGGTCACGGAAACATTTTTCAGCAAGGCTTTTCTTCCCTTTTCCGTCAGATCCGCCTCACTGGCATCAAGTGACCAGGAAACCAAACCCGTTTCCGTTTGCACAAAGGACAACTTTTGAATTCTAACTTCCGCTTCTTGCGCATCATCAAGTCCAAGGCCTTGAAACGCCTTTTTTTTCAGACCGGAAAAGAGTGAAAAAACAAGAAACAGTGAAAATCCGACGACAAAAAAAGAGAGTACAAATTTTGCATAGTTCCGTGCGGAGATCATGCATAAAAGTACCATAACGGGCAGAACGAGTAAAGCATCCGCAAACAACCCAAAATCAGCGATTGATTTTGGGTAACAAGAACGTACAGGGGTTTTTCAAATCCGATATTCAAGCGAAATCCGGTCGATTTTCCTTGACAGAATTTGCAAAACCGTCTAGAAATAGCCCCATTGTTCCACGACTCTCGGAGGAGATCATGACAAGAAAATTTTTAGTTTCCATCCTGTTCGCTTCAGTCGTTTTAAGTGCGAACTCCACCGTTTTTGCGGAAAAGCTTAAAAAAGGCGAGAAGCTTTTCACAGAAGAATACAGCCGTGTTTTTGACGCGACGGTTGCCGTACTCACTGAAAAAGGCTTCGCCGACCACCCTCACAAAAAAATGAAGCTCAAAAAAGAAAAGGGGCGCATCAAAACACCGGAATGGCGCTACTTTAAAATTTGGTCCGCCAAACCTGTTATAGAAAAACAATACAAAGATTCCTACAAAGTTAAGGTCAAAGAAATTGAAATTGAGGTCCCTCAACCTGCCGCCGAGGAAAAGGAAGGTGAGGCCCCTGCGGCCGACGCCGCAGCCGCCCCGACTCCGGCCGCCACACCGGATGCGGCCGCACCGGACGCCACAGCCCCGGCGGCCCCTGAAGGTGCGCCAGCAGAAGGGACCGTCGCTGCGGAAGCCGCACCAGCTCCCATTCCAACCATCAAAAAAGTCAAGGTTTCCATTAAACGGAAATTCCTTGTTCACAACGATGAGACAAATAAATGGGACAAAGGCGATCCCGATAAAGAGAAGGCCGGTTACTCAGTGGAAGATCTCTTGAAGGCAATCCAGGAAAAACTGGATAAAGAACCCAACCCGACAGCCGATCCTGCAAAGCAGGTGAACCTTAATATTACACCGCCTCCCATTGATCGCGTCGCCAGACCATAATGTAATCCAGATATTGAAAAAGAGCCCTCAGGTCTTTGAGGGCTCTTTTTTTGCCAAAAACACAGTTCGCTTCTGATCAACATCATGAAATTTGAGGCTTCACTCTCTTCAACAATAATATGAAATTATTCTGCACACCCATCACCGTTCCGCATAACCGGGTCACTGACAGATCGAAGAACGCATGATAGGATTTCCCTAAATGGCACGCGACCGCACACTCTCACGTGAAGTTTGGAAAAATCAACTGGGGTTCATCCTGGCCTCCGTCGGGTCAGCAATCGGTCTGGGCAATATCTGGCGTTTTTCCTACATGACCTATGAAAACGGGGGGGGCGCCTTCCTGATCCCTTATTTCTTCGCACTGTTCACCGTCGGCATCCCCTTGATGATTTTGGAATTTTGCCTCGGTCATAAGTTTGTCGCCAGCGCACCTCTGGCGTTTGCAAAGCTGAACCGACGATTTGAATGGGTGGGCTGGTGGTCGGTCACCTTTGTCATGTTTGGCATCGTGCTCTATTATTCCGTGATCATTTCCTGGTGTCTCAACTACCTCCTCCTTTCACTCACACTGGCTTGGGGTGAAGACCCGGGGAACTACTTTTTTAAGACCTTCCTTAATATTTCGCAGGGACCGGAAGAAATCGGGACGGTTCAGAATCCGATTCTCTTGGGACTTGCTGTTATTTGGTTTCTCAACTGGATCATCGTACATCGCGGCATTCAACGGGGGATTGAAATCGCAAACAAAATTTTCATGCCGCTGCTGCTTTTATTGACCTGTATCCTGGTTTTTTGGAGCATTACGCTTGAAGGCGCAAACATCGGCCTGCGCGCCTATTTAAATCCTGATTTCAGTGTGCTTTCCAAACCCAAGGTCTGGATTGACGCTTTTACCCAGATTTTTTTTAGCTTGAGCCTGGGGTTCGGCATCATGATCGCTTATGCGAGCTATCTGCCCGAACGGGCCAATCTCAGCCGAAACGCCTTTATCACCGCCTTGCTCAACTGTGGATTTTCCGTCTTTTCCGGCTTGGCCGTCTTTTCCATTCTGGGTTACATGTCGGTCGAGATGCAAAAACCCATCAGTGAAGTGGTCACACAAAGCATCGGACTGGCCTTTGTTGCCTATCCTACGGCTTTAAGCCTGCTGCCGGGCGGCGCAATCTTCGGTGTGCTTTTTTTCGGCTCTCTCGTCGTCGCCGGTCTTTCTTCTTCGGTTTCCATCATTGAAGCCTTTTCTTCTGCAGCGGTTGACAAGTTTCCCTGGAACAGAAAACGCATTGTGACATGCATCTCAATACTGGGGATGCTGGGCGGCACTATTTTTACAACAAACGGCGGACTTTTCTGGCTGGACATTGTCGATCACTTTATCACCCATTTCGGATTGATTACCGTTGGCATTTTACAGGCTGTTCTGGTCTCTTGGTTCTTCCCGGTTGAAACACTTCGCAAACACATCAACACGGTTTCGGATTTAAAACTCGGCCTCTGGTGGTCCTTCCTCATCCAATATTTTGTCCCTTTCATTTTGCTCGTCATCACCGGCACGAACTTATTCAATGAATTTCAAAAACCCTACGAAGGTTACTCCGTGCTCTCCCTGGTTTTTATCGGCCTCAATTGGCTGATCGTCACAATACTGGTTGCGCTCTTTTTTAGCCGGAGTAAATGGGAAAATCAGGCTGATCTGCAATGACTTTATCAAACCGTCCGGGAAACACCTACAATTTGACTGTCCGCCGCCTCTCCCGCCAGAATAGCCAGCCGCCCCGCCCCCAAATCACCGCAATCAATCCCAAACCCAGATAAGAAGCATTGCCCCGAAAAGCACTCGGATGCAAGCGGTAATCCTTCACCTGGACAGTCTGTGCATCAAGAAAGACTCCACGCACGGAGATTTGCGAAGAGTCGTCCAATTTTAAGCCCACCACATTGAGTTTTTCTCCGGTAAAAATACGCAATTTCCCGACCGGGGACGCATGCCGGTAAAAAGCGCGGTCAAACTCAACCGGCTTGCCTTGCCGACTTTCAACCTGCCGAAGCGTTTTAACAAAATGATTATCTTCCGCCTCGGACGCACCCATCATAAAAAAGGGAATAAGGGAATAAAGCAGGAGTAATGCCAATGCCCCGTAAAGACGTCTTCCGGATGGAAGAGAGATCGGCAGAGGCTTTTCAGCAGTCTTCCGCCAAGTCCACACGACATAGAGCAAACCCAGGCCCGTCACCAGATAAGTGGGTAAACTCTCCGGCCAAACAAAGGCGAGCTGAACAAGCTTCCAATCCAAAGGCGCAAAAAAGTGAACCCCGTTCGCCCATTTGATTTGAAGTGCATCCGTAATGAGGTGAAAAAAAGCGCCAAAAGCAAGGATAAAAAAGGTCTTTCGCGGGGCGGAGGAGAACAGCGCAAAACATCCGCTTAAAATTAAAGAACAAAAAAGAGTCGCCTGCACAACAACATACAAACGCAGATCCAACGGGTTAAGGCCGGGCATAAAAACACGGAGGGCGCGTTGTGCAATCCAGGGCAGATCAGGAATAATCACGCCAATGTACACCCACCGAAGATCCGCGCCGCGCCACAAAACACGCGTGGCCATGCCACTTAATCCCAAATGCGCAAGTGTGTTCGGCATTGGCTCAATTCACGCCTAGATTTCACCCAAAAGGTGCCGCAAGCTTTCAGGAATGTCCTGCAAACCCGCGACTTTTTTAAAACGATCTGCGGACAAAGGCAGCATCTTAAAACAGCCACGGACAAGTAAGGCACCGCTTTCATCGCGTGCCTCGGCCTGAACGACAAGTGCTTGCCCTACGGCACCCTCTGTCCGAATCATCGCAGAAAGGTCAATCGTGCCGACCTGAAGCGCGGGCCGGAGATAACGGATATTAGAGGATTGGAGAACCCATGCGGCTTTCATTTCGGCACGCAGGACTGTCGGTGTCCAAGAGGCGAGGCAGTCCAAGGCCGTATAGAGCACGCCCCCGTGCATCATGCCGGGAAAACCCGTCATATACGGCTTGGCTTCCAATTGTCCCAGCAAACGGGTTTTATCGTCCGTATCACGAAATACCGTGATTTTTAAGCCGTGATCGTTCAGATGCCCGCATCCGAAACAATCGTTTTCTTCAAGCCAGCTGCGGTTGATATATTCGATGGACATTGTTATGCCCTGTTTTCTAAAAAGATGAACAATAAACTGTTGCGTGTATGCGGTTCCAGAAAATTAAAAATGACTTAAGAAAGCTCGGATAAGGCTTTTTGAAGCATTGCGCTTTCAACGGAGGCCGTGCCCACAATCCCCACAACAATACCAGCGGCAATATTCGCCAGTTTCGCTGCAAGGGGAAGCGGCGCACCCACGGCCAAGGCCAATGACAAGGTGCTTAAAACCGTATCTCCCGCGCCGGTCACATCGAAGACCTGTTTTGCTTCGGTCGGGATATGCGTCACCGTCCCTGATTTTTCAAAAAGGCTCATGCCCTGCTCGCCTCGGGTAATCAATACGGCTTCGCTGGCCAACTTTTTAAGCAGGACTTCCCCGGCCCGCAACAAGCTTGCTTCATTCTCAATTTCAATGCCCGATGCCTGCGAGGCCTCCAAATTATTGGGCGTCACCAAGGTCACTTTTTTGTAAAACGGAAAATGACTTACCTTGGGATCCACCACAATCGGGATACCGCGCTGAATCGCCGAGGGCAAAATTTTTCTTAAAAGCGGTTTTGCAACCACTCCTTTTGAATAATCGGAAATGGCCAAACAATCCACCTGAGACAGCATATTCATGATATAAGCCGCTAAAGCTCGACTTGTTTTGGCAAGAAAGGCCCCGCGCTGCTCATGATCAAATCGAACAACCTGCTGCTGATGCGCAACAATCCGTGTTTTTTTAGTGGTCGGACGCTCTTTTTCCACAATCAGCCCATCCGGTTCAATCCCTTTAGAGGCCACCCTTTCCCGAATCCAATGCCCGGCCTGATCTTCACCGATCACACTGCAAAAGGAAACCTTTCCGCCCAAACCCAGAATATTGTTCACCACATTGCCCGCACCCCCCAGACGCACGGATTCCGAATTGACATCGACAACAGGAACAGGGGCCTCCGGCGATATACGTTTCACCGTGCCCCAAATATAATGATCAACCATCACATCTCCCAGAACAAGCACCCGCTTTCCGGAGATCTGCTTTAAAAGTGTTTTAAATTGCATTTTCCAGCCCGCGTCACAATTACACATTTTTCGGATTTATCGGATCACTTTTCCAATGCGATCCCAACGGCCCCAGCCCCCAAGCCACTCCAGCACGTCGCTTTCTTTATCCCAGGACCAATAAATCAAAAACGCTTCTCCCTTTATTTTTGAAAAATCAACAAAGCCCCAAAATCGAGAATCAAGACTATGATCCCGATTGTCTCCCATCACAAAATAATTATTTTCAGGGACATTCACCGGACCGAAGTTATCACGGTCCGGCATGATTTGAGAAGGCAGCGCATTGGCGCTGTGATTGGTAAAAGGTTCGCTTTGTTCTATGCCGTTGACATAGAGGATCTTGTCTCTGACTTCAATTTTATCGCCCGGAATACCCACAACCCGTTTGATGAAATCTTTGGATTCATCCTTGGGAAAGCGAAAAACGATCACATCGCCGCGCTCGGGTTTCGTAATGGGAATGGCGACAAAATCCGTAAAAGGCACCTTCACCCCGTAGATAAATTTATTGACCAGAATATGATCGCCAATGAGCAAGGTCGGAATCATTGAACCGGAAGGAATTTTGAAAGCCTGCACGACAAAAGTCCGAATAAAAAGCGCGAGAATAATGGCAATAAAAAGGGTATCCAGGTATTCCCGGGCGGTCTTCCAGTATTTTCGAAAAGATGCCATGCTCATATCACTCCTGAACCTTCAGAACCGCCAAAAACGCTTCTTGTGGAATTTCAACCCGGCCAACCTGCTTCATGCGTTTCTTGCCTTCTTTTTGCTTCGCCCACAGCTTCTTTTTTCGGGTGATATCCCCACCGTAGCACTTTGCCGTCACATTCTTTTTTAAGGCACTCACCGTCTCCCTTGCGATAATTTTTGAACCAATGGCCGCCTGAATCGCCACCTCAAACATCTGTTTTGGAATAATTTCTTTCATTTTTTCGGCCAATTGCCGGGCACGGAGGCCGGATTTTTTTCGATCCGTGATAAATGAGAGCGCGTCAACGGTTTCGCCATTGAGCATCAAATCGACTTTAACCAAGTCGGCCTGCTGATATTCGGTCAATTCATAATCAAAAGACGCATAACCTTTTGAAAGCGATTTTAAGCGATCATAAAAATCCATGACGACCTCATTCAAGGGCAGAATATAGGTCAACATCACCCGATCGGCATCAAGATATTTGAGATCTTCCTGCCTGCCCCGCCGATCTTGGCAAAGCTTTAAAATCGCACCTAAAAAATCGCTGCGCGTAATAATGACGCCGCGGATATAAGGCTCTTCAAATCGATCAATCTCACCGACCGGCGGGAGTTGTGCGGGATTATCGATATTAAAAACAGTCCCGTTTTTTGTCGTGACGCGGTAAACAACGGTCGGAGCCGTGCCGATAAGCGAAAGCCGATACTCGCGCTCAAGCCGCTCTTTGATAATCTCCATATGCAAGAGGCCCAAAAACCCGCAACGAAAACCAAAACCCAGCGCCAGCGAGGTTTCCGGCTCAAACTGGAAAGATGCGTCGTTGAGCCGGAGTTTGTTCAAGGCATCCCGCAAATCCTCAAAGCGGTCGGTATCAATGGTGTACAAACCGCAGAACACCATCGGCTTGACTTCCTGATAACCCGCAATCGGGACAGAGGCAGACCGCGTAGCTTCCGTAACCGTATCCCCGATTTTGGTCTCCGACACATCACGAATACCCGCGATAAGATAACCCACTTCTCCAACAGAAAGCTGATGCACCGTTTCCGGCTTCGGGGTAAAGACCCCCAAAGAGAGTACTTCATGTTCTTTTTGGGTGGACATGAGACGAATTTGCGTCCCTTTTTTGATGCAACCGTTTGCAATCTTCACAAGAATCACCGCGCCCTGGTAGTTGTCAAACCAGGAGTCGATAATCAAAGCCTGCAAGGGCGCATCCAATCTGCCGGAGGGCGGAGGGAAATGCCCCACAACGGCATCCAGAATTTCTTTGATGCCGATGCCTTCCTTCGCACTGGCCGAAATCGCCTGAGAAGCGTCAAGCCCCAAGATCTCTTCAATCTGCTCCCGTACCGCCGCAACGTCCGCGCTTGGCAGATCGATTTTATTAATGACAGGGAGAATCTCCAAATCGGCATCTATCGCCAGATAAGCATTTGCAATGGTTTGCGCCTCAACCCCCTGTGATGCATCCACAACAAGCAGGGCGCCTTCACAAGCGGCGAGGCTGCGGGAGACTTCATATGAAAAATCGACATGACCTGGCGTGTCGATGAGATTAAAAAAGTATGCGTTTCCGTCTTCCGCCTGATAAGGAATACGAACGGCGCGGGCCTTAATTGTAATGCCGCGCTCCCGTTCAAGCTCCATGTCATCGAGCAGTTGCTCTTTGGATTCTCTCGAACTGATGGCCCCCGAATGCTCAAGCAAACGGTCCGCCAGGGTTGATTTTCCGTGGTCAATGTGGGCAATGATTGAAAAATTGCGAATGTTGTCTTGCGGGACGGTAGGCTGCAAAAGGTCCTTCTTATAGGAGATATTGAGCGATCACGCTAATCGCGGGGAGGCCTTGCGGACAGCGCGCCAAGAAAAATGAGAAACACCATTGCCGCAACCAAAACTAAATTTCCCATCTCCAGAGAAACCCTCATTTTGCTGAGCCGACTTTAGACTCGGAAATCAGAAAGACCGCGGCTAAAACATGAAAATGCTGTTTATACACAGAAACATTCAAACACACTGAGCGGTCTGCAAAAATTGCAAACGGCACATCGCAAAAAAAATTGCGTCGGAATCAATCCCGCTTAAAAAGCAGTCGATTTTTTACACTCAACCCGTATAATCTCTTGCACAGCGGATACCGA
>JALUVJ010000119.1 GCA_027020665.1 Nitrospira sp. | reverse complement strand
TTTTCCATCTGCGTTAATACCTTACCGGGAATCGTGAAAATATCTGCGCCAAGCAGGGCGGAATCAACAACATGCATGGGGGAACGAATTGAGGCAACAATGATTTGCGTGTCAATTTCCGGGTAATTATCAAAAATACTGACAATGTCTTCGATTAAATCGGATCCTTCGATGGAAATATCATCCAAACGTCCGACAAAAGGGCAGACATTGCTCGCCCCTGCTTTTGCTGCCAAAATCGCTTGACTGGCTGAAAAAATGAGCGTCACATTGGTGGGGATACCTTCATCATAGAAGTGCCGTACGGCCTTTAAACCGTCGCGGCACATTGGAATTTTAACCACGATGCTGTCCGAAATCTTCGCCAATGCCGTGCCTTCTTTGATGATGCCTGCTTTATCCAGTGACAAAACTTCCGCGTGCACGGGGCCTTCAACGACGGCGCAGATATCCTTGATGGCCTGCTCCATTGATTTGCCGGTTTTGGCAATCAGCGACGGGTTGGTTGTCACCCCGTCGCAAAGCCCCAGGGCCTGCGCCGCTTCAATCTCGGCGAGATCCGCACTATCCACATATATTTTCATCTTTTTGCTCCAATCCTTGTGCGCTTATAAAATAGTCTTCACTCTCTTGCAATTTGTCTTGTGCTTCAAGCAAGCCGTCAATCATTTCACGTACGGCACCCCGCCCGCCTTGACTTTTTGTGACCCAATCGGCGGAGGATTTAACGCGCGCGCGTGCGTTTCCCGGCGCGACAAACACCCCCACGTGCGGTTGACAGACCAGGTCCAAAATATCATCACCCATGTACAAAACCGCCTCGCGCTTGAGTCCCGCATCCGCGATCATGCGAATGAGCGCGTCCTTTTTGTAAAAACGGCCGCTTTCGTAATAATCAAAATGAAGCTCCTTTACACGCCGCGCCACCGTATCCGAAACCCGACCCGTTAAAATACCGAATTTCAAACCCGCATGTTGCGCCATTGTAATTCCGAAACCGTCCTGGACATTAAAGGCTTTAATCTCAATATCTTCACTGCCGTAAATAATCAAACCGTCCGTCAACACGCCGTCCACATCCAAGACGATGAGCTTGATGTTACGCAATTTTTCCCGAAACGGTGCGGAGAGGGATGCGATTTTACGGGAGCTTGAAGACAAGAGAAGGCCTAGTTTATATTCCAGGAACGCATGAGCTTATGTACGCAAACCGCTTGTTTTACAAGATCTTCCATTTCATCCAGCGGCATGACGGATGCGGCGTCGCAATGGGCCTCTGCCGGCCTGGGATGGGTTTCCACAAAAAGACCGTGCGCGCCCGCCGCAATGCCTGCGCGGGTGAGTGTGGGAATAAATTGCGGTTCGCCGCCGCGGGGATCTTTGGAGCTGATGCCGTAAATGCGTACGATATGCCCCGCATCAAAAATGACGGGATAACCGAGCTTGCTCATAATCGGCACGGCGCGCATATCGGCCACAAGACGATTGTAACCAAAAGAAGAACCGCGTTCGCAGAGCAGGATATTGTGATTGCCGACCGAGGTCAGTTTATCAATCGCCGAAGCCATATTTTCAGGGGCGAGGAATTGTCCCTTTTTCACATTCACGACGCGACCCGTCTTCCCTGCCGCAAGTAAGAGAGAGGTTTGCTGACAAAGATAGGCCGGGATTTGCAGGATATCCAGCACTTCGCCTGCGGGTGCGCAGTCGGCTTCCCGGTGAATGTCGCTGATGAGCGGAATGCCAAAAGCCGTTCCAATTTCCTGAAGCGTTTTTAAGCCCTCGTCAAGACCTAAACCCCGGTTATTGCTTGCCGCGCCGCGGTTGTCTTTTTCGTAGGAAGACTTAAAGACATAGTTGAAGTCGTACTTTTCGGCAAGTTTTATCATGTGTTCGGCGATATACATTCCCAAGTCCTTGTTTTCCAAAAGGCAAGGGCCTGCGATCACACAAAGCTTTTGATTCGCCCCGACATAAAAATCCTTTATTTTGACATTGTGCATAAAAGCTCCCAAAACGTGCGTTTTAAACGGCTGTGATTCTACGGCCTGTCATGGGCGGAGTCAAATGAAAAGCGCAAGCGGCGTTACAGGTCTAAGGCCACCCCCTTGTCACGCAGCCACTCTCGCCGCAACTTGTAATCCGGAATGATTTTTTCGACTTGCGCCCAAAAATGTTTGCTGTGATTGAGGTGAACCAAGTGTGAGACTTCATGCACAATGATGTAATCAAAAACTTCTTTCGGAAACATAAGGCATTTCCAATGGAAATTTAGATTGCCGATTGATGAACAGGAGGCCCAGCGTGTCTTGGTTTCCACAATGCGGATACGATTGGCTTGAACGCCTATCAGGTTTTGAAAATATGCCACGCGCTCCCGAACCTTCTTCATGCCCTGCTGACAATAAAAGGCCTTAAAGGCTTGATCCGCCTCCGGACGGGATTGGTAATCCGACTTGAGGTGGAAACGACCGGATTTGAGTAGCAAAGGAGCCGTCTGATCATCCACAATCTTCAAGCAATAGGATTTGCCCAGATAAGGAAAACGCGTCCCTTCATCATAACGCTGCCTGTTTTTACGGCGTATGATTTGACGCGCATTTAAGTGACGACGCACCCAGGCTTCTTTGTTTGCCATGAGCATTTCGATTTGTGGAATTGTCATGTGCAAAGGCACACGCAGCGATACCTGCCCGTCTCGCTCGATTTGAATGCTGGCGGTTTTGCGCTTGCTGCGTTTGAGTACATAGGCGATATTTTTGTATTTTAGGGTCATGAAATGCGGTCTCAAGCTAACTTGTGGGCCCCATTTTAGCGATCCAAGATAGAAAAAGACAAGCAGAATTGGTTTTTGAACTGAAGACGCTCATAACTATGATCCTCAACGGCGGATAGGCCTCAGCGTGGAAGGGCTTCGCCGTTCCACGCCCCTTTGCCGTCGTGAAGGGCTTCCTTCCCATGCTTATTTCGGTGTTTTTCTTAAGCGTCTGAGATATTCTTGATCGGTTTTGGCTTTAAAGGTTTGTTTTCCCTTGGTGCCGTACATCATGTAGTACCAATGACCCTTTTCCCAGGGCGTCCCCTGCCCTGCCGCATCTTCCAGCGTTACCGTGTCGGCCCCGTCTTTAAAAAGGATGGTGCCGTAGTGATAGCTCCAAGGGCCGTTATCGGTTTTTTTGTTATAGTCGATGTAGTGGTAGTCTCCGACCTTGGGTTTGAGAGCTTTGTCATTTTTACCTTTCACAATTTTTTCAGCTTTAGATCCCCCCCGAAGATACTGAGACAACTTCCCGCAATCGGTCGGTAAATACGGGGTACCGGGATCGTTATCCTGTGCGGCAAGTTCCTCCCGACGACGCGTGATGCGTTGCCTTAAAGCTTCCCTCACCGCCTTCTTGCTTTGCTTGCCCCAATTTGCGATCACAAACTCCCGTGTGCTTGTTTCGATGACATTTTGCACGCCGGGGGCCAGCGATAAAAAAGGGCTGAGATCTTCAATCTCGTCATCGCTATTTTTGTTGATCTTGTCCAGTAAATCATCCAGGGCATCAACTGCCGTGCCGATGTGTTTATTCTTAGTCTCTCTTTTGGCGATTTCTCGGCCAATTTCATCGACCTTTGATTTGTTGCTTGCAACAGTGGCAAGATATGTCTTGTAAAATCGGGGTTGATAACCGGAACCGATATTCACCAATTGCGCCCAGATCCAAAAGGGATCGTACCAGGGCGGAATTTGTGTTTTTATCTGGGTTTCTTCCCGCGACAGCTGCGTGTCCGTTTTGACACGGGTGTCGGTGATGTTTTTAAAGGTGGGGATAACCTTTGAGAATTTTTTCTCCGGAAGTTCATCATAGGTCTTTTCGGCCCCTTTGCTGAACTCGATATTGTGGACTTCCGCTCTGGCAAGCCCTTCCTCGCTTTTTTTAAAACCTGTTTCGCTTGCATAGAATTCCTTTGAGGCATCCGATTCCAAAACAAGATTTTTTTGAGAAGAGACCAATTTTCCGTCGTCCGTCGTGTTATACCTTTGAATGATGTTCGAGGTCGAACACTTTGCTTGTGCAATGGTTTGTTGCTGTATGAAGGGCCGCACAATAAGGGCGCTGTTTTGAATACGGTGTTGAGGTGTCGCAAGCCGCCCCACCCGGAAACTGCAATTCGCAAGATTTTGAAATGCCTGCTGCGCTTGAGTCTGTGGCCGATGATCCGCGATTGACGCACGCGGTTTTGCGTGGCCCTTTTTGTATTGGCGTGTTTGTTGTGCGGATGCTCTGTTTGGTGTTTGTTTTGTTTTCTCCCGTTGTCGTGCCATCTTTCCCCCACTCATCGGATATGAATCGTAGGGCCTCAACAAGCTCCCTAGCGACCGTAATCAGAGTGTAGTCTTTCTCCCCTGAGAGATCAATATCCTCACATCTCCGATAAGGAAGTCCCGCGCCAAATTTGCACGAATGAGGGCGTCATGTTCGGCGGCGCGCACTCCCTAGTCTGATTTTAATCTTGCACCTTTGCGGACCACTCCCCTACAATTTCTCTATCGCAGATTTGATGCGGTGTTTGTCCCGTTTTTCCCCTTGGCGAGGTGCCTTCCGGTGTACGCGACTTTGTTTTTAATGCGCTTGTGTTTATGCCTTGCAGCGGAAGACCAACTTTTTCTCTTCCTTGCATCGGCATCCGGGTCTGCGATCCGTCCTCCCGATATCGAGAGGCTTCACAAAAATGAAGCTGCCGCGCCCCCGGCTCGACCTGAAAACATGAATAAGGACAATCGCGCCGATAACCCCAAAGCCTGGATTCGGCGCGGGATCACACTGCTGCGGGAAGGCCGCGCCGAAGAGGCGCTTTCTTCCTTCCGTCAAGCGATTTTATTAAAAAAAACCGATCCCGAAGCCTGGAATTACAAGGGTGAAGCCTTGCTCAAACTGATGCGAAAGACGGAGGCGCTGGAGGCTTTCAATAAAGCCCTGGAACTCCGCCCCCTTCTGACGCGCGCCGTGCATAACAAAGGCGCCGTACTGCTGAACCTCGGACGATTGAAAGAAGCCTTGGCCGTCTATGAATTATTGATCCGGCGCAATCCCAGCGATGCGAAGGCCTGGAAAGAAAAAGCCGAAGTGCTGTTTCGCTTGGGCCGTTATTTTGAAGCCCTCGATGCAGTGATGCAGGCCCTGGATATTCGCCCCGGTTTTCCGGACGCGGAAAAACTTAAAGATAAACTTGAGGAAAAAATTAAACGCCTACGGTTTAATCTTTGAACCCCCTCTTTATCACGGGGAAAAATATTCCGGGGAAAAGCGGGGGTGGGGCGCAGGCTTTATATCGGCGCAAGTGCTTGACGCGATCTCGAAAGTCATGTGGCTGAAAAGCGGCTTAGGGTTCGGCTTTGAGGGTTTTGACGTAGTGAACAATCGTCCAGGCTTCTTCTTCAGTAATATGACGCGGGACATAAGCAAACATGCCTGTGCCTTCGATACCGTATCGCATCGCCCAAAAAATTTCACCGTCTCTGCGCAGCATGTGCAAATTCGGATCGGTCAGATTTGTGGGTTTGGGGACGAGCAAAACACCGGCTTCGCCATCCCCCTTCCCTGTGTCGCCGTGGCAGACAAAACAATTGCCCTTGCCGTGAAAAAGCGCGTTCCCTTGCTGAATGACCTCTTCTGAAACCGGAATGGGATTCACCAGTTTCCGCGCTTCAGAAGGAGTGCGAGGACGCGATAAATCGAAAGAGAGCACGGTTTGTCCTGATTCCGGCGGGGCGATAATACTGGTAAAAAAATGGATGCCGACCGCAAAGGCGGCGATCATGGTTAATAAAATTAGAACAACACGGCCTTGGTGCATTACACGAGACCTCGGTAAAAAAAGACCTGTTCAACCTTAGACCGTTTCACTTGATTTCGCCTTTTCCCAAAGCAGATTCATTTCGTCCAATGAGAGCGCATCCAGTTTCCGGCCCTTTTTTTTAACTTCCGATTCCATCTGTTGAAAGCGTTGTGTAAAGCGTGAAATCGTAGCGCGCAGGGCATCCTCAGAATTGATTTTCAAAAAACGACCGTAATTTACGATAGAAAATAAAAGATCACCCAATTCACTTTCTACGCGTTCGGGTACATTACTGTCAACCGCTTCGCGAAGTTCATTCAGTTCTTCTTCAATTTTTTCCAATATCGGCCCGCGCGTTTTCCAGTCGAAACCCACACGGGCCGCCCGCGTTTGTATTTGATGCGCCTGCAACAAAGCCGGCAAAGACTTCGGCACGCCGTCCAGGATGGATTTTCGATCCTGTTTGCCGGCTTCCTGCTGTTTCATCTCCTCCCAGCGCATTAAAACCGTGTCACTGCCGACGGGCGGATCTGCGTTATTCCGGTTTGAATCAGAACGCGCTTTTGTCTTTTCGGCTTGCTCGGAAAAAACATGGGGATGCCGACGGATCATTTTCTCGGTCGTCGTTTTTAAAACAGCCTCAATATCAAAACGCGCATTTTCTTTTGCAATCTGCGCATGAAAAAGGACTTGAAAGAGAAGATCGCCCAATTCCTCACGAAGCGATTGGTCCTGTCCAGAGTCGATGGCTTCTACAACTTCATAGGTTTCTTCAATAAGATGGGGTTTTAAAGAATCATGTGTCTGTTCCCGATCCCAGGGGCAGCCTGCCGGACCGCGCAAACGGGTCATCACAGCCACTAAACGGTCAAAGGCATTAGACATCAAAAAAACCGAATAAGGACTTGAAACAATCTAAAGTAGACGGGATTATTCATGGTTTGGCATCACAATCGGTGTAATGTCCCGGCTTAAGGCACGGCGTTTTCTCAACTGCCCTACAACCGAACGCGCCGCTTGTTCCGTGCGATACGGGCCGAGACGCACACGATACAAACGACCATGCCTTGTTTGATACGCTTTTACAGAGATCCCTTGATAATGGCCGGTCAGTTTATCTTTGATGCGGAGGGCGTTTTCCTTGATCTGATATGAGCCCAGCTGAACAAAAAAAAGCTTCTCCTTTTCGGTTCCGGGAATTAAAATAGGGGCACGCCCAATGATTTTCAGCTCAATTTTAGCGATGCCGGTCCCGACGATACCGAGTTGTTTTGCCGCACCGTATGAAAGATCCAAAATACGTTTTCTCACAAAGGGGCCACGATCATTCACCTTCACTTTTACGGATTTTCCGGTTTCAATATCCGTGACATGCAAAAGTGTCCCCAAGGGCAGTGATTTGTGCGCTGCGCTGATTTCAAACATGTCATAAATTTCTCCGCTGGCCGTGGGCCTGCCATGAAAATCTTTTCCATACCACGAAGCCAGTCCGGTTTCACGATAACCGATATGATATGAGGGCTGCTTCAGCGGAAGGGTACACGCCGATAAAAAAAAGGGGACAAGAAAAAAAACCCCGAAAACCTTCGATGCGCGGTGCAAACGAGAATAAGACTTCCTCTGATTCATCGAAACCAAACCTCGTCCATGAATTAATCGGAGCTTCCTTAAGCCAATAAGATGGCCCCAATTCCGCAAACCAGGCTAACCATCAGAAAACGATCTGAGCGGGCACAGAGCCGATTCAATTGCATGGACGGGGCGAAGGTATTTTCAGAATCCGAAGCGGAGGCAAAGAGCAAGTCCATCCGGGGAAAGAGTCTGAAGCTTACATAACATGAAACAAAAATCATTACGGATATGGCCAAATAGCGTATTGCATTCCAAGGCGTCAAATTTTCCCAATTAAAAAACTTGACGGCGCTTGTTGCCAGCAATACGCCCGCGCAAAGAAGCGTTGTTTTATAAAATTTTTTGAAGATCGTGTGTATCACAAGATCGCCGGCTTGCCGCGAGGGTGAAACGTGAAGAAGCGTCGGTGCCACAATACTTTGGAGAATAATGATGCCGCCCACCCAAACCGCAAGGGCCAGCAGGTGAAGAAATTGAACGCCCATAAAATAAAAATTGGGGACGGGCGTCTCCATTTAAGGTTTCTTGTCCTCGTCCGACCAAAGCCCGAGCTTTCCCGTCCAGGCCATTTCTTCAATAGACCAAAAGCGAATCCGGTGTTTCATGAAAAGGGAAGGGGTTTTGGCCCGAGCAAAACCTTTTCGAAGCATTTCTTCATTGGCCAAAACCTTGTCAACATAGATATAAGCAAGCAAGCGACCGTATTGGTCATGTTTTTGCACAGGGTCAATCTCAACGATGACCGGTTTCCCCTCAACCAGAGATTTGTTATATTTTGCAGCCGCTTCGGCATAAGGCTCCGGATCATAGATCCAAACATTGTCTACTTTTCGCTTCAACTCCGGCGCATCAATGCCCAGATAACGCACCAGTGTGCCATCTTTAAGCCGCACGGTATCCCCGTCTATCACCTTAATCACGACGGATTCGAAGACATCCTTGTTGATAACCCCTTCGGCACGCACCTGCGCTTCAAAAATAAACAGCGTAAAAAAAAGGAAGGCCAGCCCTGACAAATAATGAAAAGCGGAGAATGTGTTCTTTTGTTTTTTTAGTGTGCTCATGACGAATCCTTTTCTTCCTCCTCTTCCCGGTCGATCCAATCACCCAATATCTTTTTTTGTTCGGGTTCCAAGTCAACAAAACGAATGCCGATACCTTCGGAGGCCAGCCCCGATTGATCATAACGTTTTTTCCAAACCACTTCACTGGTGCAGCGCACAACGGTCTTGTTGTCCGGTAAGACGAATTCAAGGGGGAAGCGGTCACCAATTTTCAAGGATTGGCGGGAAGAGAAAAAAAGGCCGCCTTGGCTGATATTTTCTGTTTGCGCCAAGAAGACCTTGTTTGAATGTTCTCCTTTGATTTCTAGTACAAGAAAGGGTGCTCTTTCATAGGCTCTGCGGTCTCTGTCTATTGTTTTATCCACTGCCATGATTCGATGCTCCCTTAAGGTTTTACGCGCCTGACTATATCAATTTTGCACAATTCGGTCAACTCTACTTGCTTATAACCGTCTTTGGATGTACTGGGATGTATTGCTTGACGATCTAAAAAAAAGTGGTAGATTTGATTTACCTAAATGCGGATATAAAACGCAAATAAAATACGTCGCATTAGTATATTTATACGGAAGTTTTCTGGAAGTTGTAAATCAGGCCGGAGGGAGGCATAAATGGCAGATGTAAAGGAATCGCTTGAGGAAGCAATGAAGATTGACGGCGCAATCGGTGTTGCGCTGGTTGATG
>JALUVJ010000118.1 GCA_027020665.1 Nitrospira sp. | reverse complement strand
TGACTGCGGACCGAGACATTGCTCCGCCAGGATACGAAGGCGCCCAGGTAGAGGCGCCGGGCACTGGCCGATACGATACTTATGACTATAGCGATGTTGCTGTTACGCTTGCTTACAGCAAACAATTCACCGATCGTTTCCGGATGGGTGCAAGCGCTAAGTACATTCGCGAAAGTATCGATACCGAAAGCGCCAGTTCCGTTGCTTTCGATTTTGGAGCCATCTACGAAACAGGGTTCCGCGATTTAACCATCGGAGCTCGCATTAATAACGTTGGTGCCGATCTCAAGTTCTATGCTATTGGCGCACCTTTGCCATTGAGCTTTTCCATCGGGTCGTCTTTTAGCATTGCCAAGGAAGAGAATACCCAGCTCAGAGCTTACTTTGATCTGACCAAACCCCAGGACACGCCACAGCTCTATTTTGTCGGCGGTGAATGGACGCTCTACAAAAAGTTAGCTCTTCGAGGCGGGTACAAGTTCAATTATTCCGGCGCCTACGACGAAGTAACCAGACTCAGCCAGACCGACGAAGGGTTTTCCTTTGGCGGAGGTCTCGAACTGCCTATATCCGACTTTAAGGTATGGGTCGATTATGCTTTCACCAACTTTAACGTGTTCGAGAACACCCATCGGTTTAGTCTGATGTTCTCATTCTAACTCTGATTTGCTAAACTGATAAGACACGCTGCCGGGCAGCGCATTACAAGCCTGCCCGGCAACGATGTTTACAGAAAGAGTATATCTTTATGATAAGCTCCCTGAAACAATGGGGAGCTTTTTATATGTCTGTATAGTAACGAAACCCACATTGATGTGAGGCCAAAATGCGAAAACTTTTTTTCTTTGTTGCTTTTTCCCTTTTCCTGATGGGGAATCTTCGCGCCGAGCCGACCGTGCCATTGGCAAAATATTTGCAATTTGCCCGCCAGGCAGCGGACTGGACCTGGGATCACTACGATTCCTTAATAACGGACTGGCAAAAAAAGCTCGACCCCGATAATGTTTTTGGCTATCGCCCGCCATCCCGATTGCTGGAGACAGCCACAATTTATGCTTTCCTTTACGAAAAAGAACAAAACAAAGAGTATGCTACCAGGGCCAAAAAGATTTTATTGGAATATGCCGATTTTCGTTCGTTTTATCCGGATTCGTCCGTTAAAAAAAGACCCGAATATGCGGATGGCGTGCCCGCCTTGCCGGATTTTTTTACCATCATGCGATATATCAGAGCGTACGAGAGTCTGAATCGCATGGGCTATTTGAACAAAAAAGAACAAAACGAAATTCAGCAAATTATAGCTCAGAGCACGGATTTTATCATCAGGACGCAGGAATGGGGGGCCATGAACAGAGGAATGCTGCGTGCCGAGGGTCTGGCCTGGGCGGTAAAGGCCGTGCCCAAACACAAGCATACGCCGAAATGGAAAATGCTTTTGCAGGCACTTGTCTCGGACAATTGGAACAAGTGGGAAATCGAAGATGCGACGCATTATAATGCTATCTGGTTGTACTCTTTGCTCGGATACGCCGATGCGGCCAACAGAACGACCGAGCTTTTCAAAACACCGGTAATGTTTTATTACGCCCGCTATTATCTTCATCTCATGTCGCCGGCCGGCATGTTACCGGATTTCGGCGATGCCTATTTAAATTCCAATTGGTATCGATTTCTGGCTTTTTTCGAAGCCGCGGCTGCCGCATACAACGATCCGAATTTAAAATGGGCTGCCACCACCATTGCCAACAAGTTCATCGATTTCAGTAATGCCAAAAACACCGGCCTGGCTTATATCCTGCTGGATTGTTACAGATGGGGCAGCGATGATGTGTCTGTTGCCGAGCCTGCCGAACTCAGCGAGGAAGTGCTCGAGGATGTTGTCGGCAAAAAGATTGTTTTCAGAAATGGCTGGCAATCGAATTCCACTTTTCTGTTGCTTAATTACCGGGACGAAGGCGATGGGGGACTGATCTACAGGGATTATCTGCGCGACACCATTCCTGTAGAGGAGGAAAAGAT
>JALUVJ010000117.1 GCA_027020665.1 Nitrospira sp. | reverse complement strand
CGCTTGGATGGCTTTCAACGCCCCTTGAAAGTCAAACGCCGTGTCTTCTTTTTTCATGTCAGTCCTCCTTTTTAAAACGCTGAATCTATCAGCTTTGGTTTACTGACACAAAATTTTGAACACCCTCTTGAAATGTTTCCTTTTCTTAGAATCTTTGCAGGACTGACAGTGGTATCGACGAGGGCTGAAGGCAGCCGTTCGCAGGGGCCTGCGTCCAAGATAAGATCAAGAGCATTTCCCAGTGCTGTTTCGATTTCAGCCGCAGAAGCGGCCGTGGGCTGCCCGGAGCGGTTTGCGCTGGTTGCCGTCAGGGGAAACCCTGTTTTAAGGATGAGGCCGATTGGGACTTCGGCCTTGGGATATCGGATGCCGATAGTCTTGTCTGCTGCGCTTAATTGATCCGGCACACGGCTGCTTTTCTCAAAAATCAAGGTGAGCGGCCCCGGCCAGAATTGCGCCATGAGGGTTTTTGCAATCGGCGTCGGGTTTCGGATCAGGTCTTTCAACATTTCCCTGCCGGAGACGAGGAGAATAATGGGCTTGCATGACAGGCGTCCCTTGGTTTCAAAAAGGCGTGCGACGGCTTCCGGGTCAAAAGGATTGACGGCAAGCCCGTAACAGGTATCGGTTGGGAAGGCCACCAGGCCGCCGTTTTGAATTATTTTTGCCGTTTTTGAAAGCAGTGCGGGATCGGGGAAAAGCGGGTCAATGGCGACGGTTTTTTTCATGGGATCAGCGGCTGGGGAGAAAGCGGTTGCGGAAGCATACCGGGGTCATTGACTCTCCCTTGCGGCACCGATATCCGTCCGGTAATGCATTTTTTCAAAGGAAATTTGTTTGACCGCCGCGTAGGCTTGACGTCGTGCCTCTGAGAGATTGCGGCCAAGTGCGGTAATGCCGAGCACACGTCCGCCCGCGGTGAGCCATTCCCCGTCCTTGAAGGTCGTCCCCGCATGAAAGAGCAGCACCCCGTCGGGAAGAGGATCCTGGATACCCCAGATGATTTCTCCTTTTTCATAGCTTCCCGGATACCCTCCGGAAGCCAGGATCAGACAAATGGATCCTCCCGCTTCCCATTCCAGGTTGATTTGATTCAAACGGCCGTCGAGTGCGGCTTCCATGACATCCACCCAGTCTGTTTTTAGACGCGGAAGCAGCGTCTGCGCTTCCGGATCGCCCCAGCGGGCATTGAATTCCAAGACGTAGAGTCCTTTTTTTGTCAGCATGAGCCCCGCATAAAGCACCCCTTGATAGGGACAGCCTTCCTTTGAAAGCGCTTGCAGGGTCGGATCAATTACCTTTGACATGATTTCGCTTTCAAGAGCGGGTGTGAGAAGCGGGGAAGGCGAAAAAGCGCCCATGCCGCCCGTATTCGGTCCCAGGTTGCCGTCAAATACCCGCTTATGATCTTGTGCCGAACCCAGGGGCAAGGCCCGTATGCCGTCTGTTACCACAAAAAATGAAAGTTCTTCGCCTTCCAGATATTCCTCGATGATGATCTGGTTGGCCGCATCGCCCATTTTTTTGAAACCGTCAAGGCCAGCAATCGCTTCCGCCCGGCTGTGGGCGATGACAACGCCTTTGCCCGCGGCCAGCCCATCGACTTTTAAGACAACCGGCAGATCTGTTGAGGCGATATGGGTGTAGGCGGCCTCGTGTGAAACGACTTCCGATTTGGCCGTCGGGATGCCGTACTTGTCCATCAATGCCTTTGAAAATACCTTGCTGGTTTCTATTTCTGCAGCGGCCCGGCGCGGCCCGAAGATGCGCAGTCCGATCTCTTGAAAACGGTCGACGATGCGATGTGCAAGCGGAAGTTCCGGCCCCACGACAGTCAGATCAACGGCCCGTATTTTTGCAAAGGAAACCAGGCGGTCGATGTCATCCACGGGAATTTGGATCAACTCCGCAATCTCGGATATTCCGGCATTGCCCGGTGCGCAGAAAAGTTGTTCGATGCGCGGACTTTGGGCAATTTTCCAAACCAATGCGTGTTCCCGCCCGCCGCCGCCGATGACTAAAACCTTCATCATATCTCCCTTTTCAAGAATATGCGGTAATTTTTCGGATATTAAAATATTTCAGTGTCTGAAATGACGCATGCCGGTCAATACCATCGCCATGTCCATTTCATTGACTGCGTCGATAATTTCATTGTCTTTAATTGATCCCCCCGGCTGGATCACGGCGGTAATTCCGGCGGCTTTTGCGGCATCAATGCCGTCACGAAAAGGAAAAAAGGCGTCGGATGCCATGACACAGCCTGCAAGCGGCATCTGCGCCTTCATTGTTGCCAATTTAACGGAATCCACACGGCTCATCTGACCTGCTCCGATGCCCACGGTTTGACCGGGTTTCGCAAAGACAATGGCGTTGGATTTGACCGATTTGCATACGCGCCAGGCAAAAAGCAAGGTGGCCATTTCTTCGTCCGTCGGCACGCGTCGGCTTGCGACCTTGAGTGCGGCCGCATCGGCTTTGATTTTTGTATCGTGATCCTGAACGAGCAAACCCCCTGTGATGGGACGTAAATCCAGTCGATCGGCTTCCGTTTCTCCAACTTTTGCGTTGGGAGATTCAATAATGCGCAGATTCTTTTTTTTCTGAAAAATTGTCATGGCCGCTTCATTAATCGCCGGGGCGATGACGACTTCCATAAAAGTCGAGGTGATTTCTTTGGCCGTTGCCGCATCCAGGGGACGATTCAATGCCGCTACGCCGCCAAAAGCCGAGATCGGATCACAGGCCCTGGCCTTGCGATAGGCTTCGGCAAGGTTTCTGTCTGTCGCGACGCCGCAAGGGTTATTATGTTTGACGATGACGGCGGCAGGCTCTTTGAATCCGCGCGCCAGTTCAAAAGCAGCGTCCATGTCCAGAAAATTATTGTAGGACATCTCTTTGCCCCAGAGTTGATTGATTGTTTCGTCTTGTTGTGCCGGCATACGGTAAAAAGCGGCGGCTTGATGCGGATTTTCACCGTAACGCAGGGTTTGTACTTTTTCAAATTGCAGACTCAATAAGCCGGGCAGCTTTTCTTCTCTTCCCTCCAGACCATTGAGATAAGCAAAAATAGCGTGATCGTAGCCGGAGGTCGTAAAGAAGACCTTTTTTGCCAGTGCCAGACGTTGTTCTTCCGAGACGCTGCCGTTCCGGGTTTTCATTTCGTCCAGAACGGAGGTGTAGTCTGCCGGATCAACGACGACGAGCACATCCTTGTAGTTTTTTGCGGCGGACCGCAGCATGGTCGGGCCGCCGATGTCGATTTGCTCAATGGCGTCTGCCAGGGCCACATCCGGTTTGGCGATGGTTTCTTGGAAAGGGTAGAGGTTGACGACGACAAGATCAATGGGGCCGATTTCATGTTCCGCCATTTGGGTTTGATGTTGTGCATCGTCCCGTTTTCCGAGGATGCCGCCGTGAATTTTGGGGTGCAGTGTCTTGACCCGTCCGCCCAGCATTTCAGGAAAGCCCGTGTAGTCTGACACTTCCTGAACGTTTACGCCGTTTTCGGCGAGTAGCCGGAAGGTGCCGCCGGTTGAGAGGATTTCGACCCCCAACTTTTGCAGCCCTTTCGCGAAATCGACGATGCCTTCCTTGTGATATGTACTTAGAATTGCCCTTTGGATTGGACCCATTGTGCCTCCGGAAATTGCCGCGATAAGTTGGTCGGATTATATGGAAAAGGGGCGGGCAATTCAAGGAGAAAGCGTTGCTTGGGTATAGCCGGGCCTATAGAAAATATGCTGTCCGCTTTGGGCCGTTCGCCTATTTTTCAAGCCTCCGGCTTTGCCGGAGGTACTTAATTGAGAATGCCGCCTAAACCGATACGCATTCATTACACCAGAAATAAGGACGCCAGTCCGAGAAAGATAAAAAATCCGACGCTGTCAACCGTTGCCGTGGTAATCACACTGGAGCCCAGGGCGGGATCGCGCCCCATCTTGTTTAAAATGAGGGGCACGGAGAGGCCGAGCAGTGCCGCGACGACCAGGGTCAAGAGCATTGCAACGGCAATGACGAGTGAAAGTGCCGTATCCCGGTAAAAGACGAATGAAAAAAGGCCTACGACCGTACCGAGAATAAGGCCGTTCAGGGTGCTTACGCCCAATTCCTTGCGAACGAGGTAGGCGGTGTTTTCGTCGTTGATTTGTCCCAGGGTCATGCCGCGGATGATGATCGCCGCCGTCTGGTTGCCGATATTGCCGCCGATGCTGGCAACAATGGGCATCAGGACGGCCAGAGAGACCAATTGCGAGATCGTGGCCTCAAATAAGCCGATAATGCGCGAGATGAAAAAAGCAGCAAAGAGGTTGACGATGAGCCAAACGGCGCGGTTGCGCGCACTTTTTAAAATGGGCGCGAAAAGATCTTCTTCCGCGCTGATGCCTGCCATGTTGAGCACGTCTTCTGTCGCCTCGTCCCGAATATAATCCATGACGACATCGACGGTCAGACGTCCGATCAGTTTTTTGCGCTCATTGACGACGGGTGCGGAGACGAGGTCGTAACGTTCGAAGGCCTGAGAGACCTCACCCGCATTGTCCCGGGGCGAAAAATGAATGACTTCGGTTTCCATGACTTCATGAACCCGTTGCTCGGGTTCGTTGAGCAAGAGGCTTTGCAGGCTCAGGATGCCGCGCAACATACCGCGGCGGTCCACCACAAAAAGTGTGTCATTGTGGATGGGCAATTCTTTCAGGCTCCGTAATTTTTTTGCGGCTTCTTTTAAGGTATCACTTTCATGGACGACGACCATTTCGTTGCTCATTAAAAAGCCGACGGTATCTTCCTCGTAAGTCATGGCACTGCGCAGCCAGTTTTTATCTTCGGCCGTCAGCGTCTCCTGTCGAATTTTGAGCAGGTCTTCCGGAATATCGTCGGCGATGTAGGCCAGATCGTCTGCGTCCATTTGATTGAGCGCCATCATCAGGTCTTTTTCGGAGATGGTTGCGAGCAAGTTTTCACGCACGCCATCCGATACCTCCAGTAAAACATCGCCGCGCCGTGTCTTGTTGACTTGCTCCCAAACGATGATGCGGTCATCGGGCGGCAGGACTTCCAGGATGTGGGCAATATCCCCAATGTGCAGCGATTTTAAAAGGGTTTCGAGTTTGACCAAGTGCTGACGGTGGACAAGAGACTCGATGATCTCCTGGTTTGGGGCATTTCGGCGATGCACGATGGTTTCCGCCAATTTCTGATGGGCGAGCAATTCACGGACGGTGGTGATATTTTCTTTTAAGCGGTCTTCAGTATGTGTTGAGTTCATGATGCGGCCTAAAATATTTCAAAATAAAGACGGCGACTGATGTAAAAAAGCGGTTGTTGCGCCGCGAAAATGAGTTGGCCTTCGTATCATTTTAAATCCGCAGCCGCAGCGCAGATGGCCGTAGCGCCTGCCTGTATAAACGAATCGGGATGCTTTGGCAATCTCTTTTTGAAAGAAGGCCTTGTCTGATGATTCGTTTGCCTTAGATGGTTTTGAAACGAAGAAATGAATATAAATATGCAGTATTTATGGGGGATTTTGATTGGAAAAGGTGTGCAGAATTGATTTTTTGTAGGATGTATTCATCATTTTGAAACGTCGATATCCGTTTTTACATCTTTATTGTCCCAAGGCATGCCGCCTGCCAAACGGGAGATACGATTTATTATAACGCCCTAATAGTTTTTGTAAACCGCAAATCCTTTTGAAACCATTTCGTCATTCACATTGACAGCCTTGCCATCGTCGTCAATCCAAACCTCAACAAGGAAACGGCCGTATTTTCCTTTTTCATCTTTTTGGGTTTGCAGGATGATTTCTTTTCCTTCGATGCGGTCTCTTAAGTAGTCTCTTGCTGCAAGACCTTGCTCCCGTTCCTGTCCTCTGAGTTCCGGGGCGTTGATGCGGCTGAGGCGAACCGATTCATTTCTAAATACGATGCTCATGCCCAAATCAATATCTACTCGAATGGTATCGCCATCATAAACGGAGCGCACTTTTGCGCGATAATGAAAGAGATGGTTTTTCATTTGTTCGTCCTTAAGTTTCAGTAGGGGATTCATGCCGTACCATCCCGGAAAAACCCGGCGGGAGCGGGATGATCGGCAACTGTCTTTTTAATCGGTTTCTCCGAAGATAGTAACGGAGGGGATGCTGAATTTCAACGCCTTATTTGAAGCGGAATCTTTCCTACGGCTTTTGTTTATATTTTGCGCACAAAAGTGTGGTCCCGAATTCCGCAATCGCAGAATTCGGGTTTGGGGGATGTGCCGACAGATTTACGGGAAGGCGTTATACTATAAAAAATGTTCCCGGTCTGAATCTTGTTTGATACCAGGCCCTGATTTTTATGAAAGGCGGTATGTTTCTTCGTGAAAATACAGCATAAAATCGTCCTCATTCCATTGGGGGTCATGGTTTTTATTACGACGCTCAGTTTTTTCGTACTGGAATCCGCCTTGGAAACCTTGTTCGAAAACCGGATACGGATGGAGTTAAAACGCTTTGCCTCCCTAGCGCTTGAATCTTTATATGAAAAGGACAATAAAAGGGATTTTCATGTCGTTGATGATCTTGCGGATCATTTTGGCGCGCTTTCCGAGGCGAGAATTACCTTTATGGATACCGAAGGTCTTGTTTTAGGGGATTCGGATTTACACTTGGAGGAAGTAAAGCACATTGAAAACCATGCAAAACGCCCGGAAGTGATGCAAGCGATTCGGGAAGGTTTCGGTATCTCGAAACGATACAGCACGAGCATGAAACAGGATATGTTATATGTCGCTGTTTTCAGAAAACTTGAGCCGGAGAGTGAATTCCATTATTTGGCACGCGCGTCTGTTTCCTTAAAAGTTGTCTCTGGGGAAATGATGCGCTTGCGCTGGATGTTCGTTGTGATTGGATTAATGAGTTTGGGCGTGGTGTCTCTGTTGGGTTGGTTTTCGGGCCGCACGATTTCAAAAGCGGTGCAAGGTGAGCAAGACCATTTGGAGCGGCGGGTTCAAAACCGCACACGTGAGATTTCATCAATACAAACGATGGGCGGGATGTTAAATGCCTGTGCTTCGATTGATGAAGTGGCGGCGGTGATTTCCAACATTATGCCCGGATTGTTCCCGCATATGTGTGGCGCCACCTCCGTCATCAAAGCCTCGCGTAACCGCCTGGAAATTCTAACCGCTTGGGGTGAGCATTGGCCGGGGCGCAAGCATTTTTCGCCGAATGAATGTTGGGCGTTGAAAAAAGGGCATCAACATTTTTCTCATTCGGAATCGATACAAATCCCCTGTCCGCATCTTCAAGTGGATTTATCCGTGCAAAGCCTGTGTGTCCCTTTGCTGGCCCAGACGGAAACAATCGGTGTCTTTCACCTGCTCAGTGATGAAGCGCCTTTGTCGGAAGAAAATACCCGTTTGGTGACGCCGCTGGTGAAGCAAATCGGTTTGGCTTTGGCGAATATCCAATTACGTGATCATTTGCGCGAACAGGCAATTCGTGATCCCTTGACGGGCTTGTATAATCGCCGCTATATGATGGAATCTTTGGAGCAATTTATCAGCCGGGCGAAAAGAAAACAGAGTTCGGTCGCTGTGATGATGATCGACTTTGATCATTTTAAGCGTTTTAATGACACTTTTGGTCACGAAGCCGGGGATTTTGTTTTGATCAATGTGGCCCGTGAAATGAAGCGGAATATCCGGACGGAGGATATTGTTTGCCGTTACGGGGGAGAGGAATTTTGTCTTGTGTGTCCCGAAATGCGCGTTGATAATGCGGTCGCCATTGCGAATAAACTGGGTGAATCGATCCGCAGACTGGATCTTCGTCTCAACAAAAAATCATTGGGCGGCGTGTCGATCTCGATCGGGGTTTCTGTTTTTCCCACGCATGCGGATACTGTCGAGGCACTTTTGAAATTGGCCGACGAAGCCTTGTACCGGGCGAAAGCCGAAGGACGAGACCGAACAAGGCTTGCTGATTTGGAAATCGAAACACCTGTCCTTCAAGCCCATTCTTTCACAGACGCTCCGGAAGTTTAAGGTTGCGCCGATGAAGCCGTGAATTGCTTTTTCAAGGCAAAAACCCCAAGCTTCGGTTTTTCAAAATTTTAATAATGAGTGATTCCGGACTCTATTAGGACGATTCTCGAACCCTTGAAAGGGTTCGAGAATCGTCCTATAATGAAAACACCGTAGGCTTTTGATCCCGCCCTTAACCCGAAATCAAGGAGGTCAACATGCCCATCACAAAAATAAAAACATTTTTGGATGACCGGAAAATCAAGTACGTCACCCTGAAACATTCTCCGGCCTACACGGCTCTGGAAGTTGCCGCCTCGGCCCATGTTTCCGGAAAAGAATTTGCCAAGACGGTGATCGTCAAAATAGATGGAAAGATGGCCATGGCGGTGCTGCGCGCATCCGACCGGGTGGATCTGCCCCGTTTGAGACGATTGACCGGCGCAGATGATCTCGTGCTTGCGAGCGAGGATGAATTTCAAGGCTTGTTCCCCGGCTGTGAAGTGGGCGCGATGCCGCCCTTTGGCAACTTGTACGATATGGATGTGTTTGTTGCCGACAATTTGGCGAAGGACGAGGAAATTGCGTTTAACGCCGGTTCGCACACGGAACTGATCCGTTTGTCTTACGCGGATTTTGATCGGCTCGTTCAACCCAAGCAGATGGCCTTTGCAGGTCATGTGTAAGTTGAACGCGCATCAGTTCAAGGTAAAAAGAGGGACGCTTTATTATGGCGGCGTTCCTCTTTCAGTCATCATTCTTAAAGAAACTCCATGCCGCAAAAAATCCAATCGCCCGCAGCCGTCAGAGCGGCGGGCAAGCCGCCTGAAATTCAGGGCGCATAAAACCCCCGATCTTTACCCTAAAAATGATTTGTTTATCGGTCTGATACGATTTCATCGTATGTCACTGCAAATTGCAATGATATACCGAAAATAGAGGAACTTCGTACTGAAAACGCGAAGTCGACACTTTATCGGCGATGCAGGAATAAGCTCTGGTTTGCAAGGGGGGGGAGGCCTGAGAATGAATGACCATCGCAAAACCAAATCACAGCTCATCCGGGAACTCCGGCAATACAGAAAACAACACCAAAGCACACACAATCGGATACGTCATTTTGATGCCCTGGAGCGCATCAGCCGTGCGAGTTTAAAGGCGGAGACGATGAAGGAAATGCTGGAGGAAGTACTGGAGGAAGTGCTTTCCCTCTTTTCCTGTGACCGGGCCTGGTTGTTTTATCCCTGTGATCCGAAGGCCTCTTCCTGGCATGTGCCGATGGAGCAGACCCGGCCGGAATGGCCCGGAGCGCA
>JALUVJ010000116.1 GCA_027020665.1 Nitrospira sp. | reverse complement strand
GGTCAAATCTTTGGGTTCTGACAAAGTTATTGGCAGTGTATTGAACTACGCAAAAACAAGCTGGAAGTACGGCTACGACCGCTACCAGTATGACTACGATCATTATGACCGCTAAACATACGGGAACAGATTTTATAAGTCGGGTTTATAGGGATGTTTAGATTATTCAATCGATATTATTCAATCAGGCACACGTTCTACTTTGCGTTTGAAAATATCTTGGTCTTCCTATTTTTGGTGTGGGGGACTGTAATCGGTGCGGTATGGGCACATCTGCTTTTGGCACCCCTGATCTGCCAGCTTGTCCTCTACTATAGCGAATTGTTCCCGCCATTCTCCCGATTTTCCATTAAAGAATTTTTAGTCAAGCACCTGCAAGCGATGTTTTGGACCGCAGGCATTCTCTTTCTTTTTTACCTGATCATCCCCCCGCCTACAGCAGAAAATTGGAGTACTTTGTGGTGGCGTTTAGCCTTGTTTCCCCTGCTTCTCATCGGCTTGCGACTTGCTTATCAAGCCTTGAGCACGACCCGGCGCCTGGATACACCTATTTTGATTATCGGTTCAGGAACGGTTGCAACCGTACTCAAGGATTTTCTCGTCCAGGATCGCAATTTAGGTTATCGGATCTTCCATTTTCAGTGGGATTTGGGTACGACCAACAAGACGGGAAATCAATTCGAACATCTCACGCGTTTTGTCAAACGACAGCGAATTAAACAAGTCGTTGTTGCCTTGCGTGACCGTCGCGGGCAATTGCCTGTCAAATCACTGCTTCATCTGCGTGTGCAAGGCATCGAAGTTTTTGAAGCGGTTTCTTTCTACGAGCGCATTGCCGGAAAGCTTCGTGTGGATTGGCTGAAACCAAGCACCTTGATTTTCAGTGAAGGCTTCAATCGCATGAACTTGATTCGCATTGCAAAACGTTTGTCCGATATTCTGTTTTCAGTCATCGGCTTAATTGTCTCTTCCCCTATTTTCCTCGTCATCCCGCTAATGATCAAACTGACTTCAAAGGGGCCGGTTTTTTATCGCCAAGAACGTGTCGGCGAAAAAGGGCGCCCTTTCATGGTGATGAAATTCAGGTCAATGCGCGAAGATGCCGAAATCGCCAGCGGCCCGGTTTGGGCGCAAGAAGACGATCCAAGGGTAACCCCTTTGGGGAAAATCATGCGAGCCCTGCGCATCGACGAAATTCCTCAAATGCTCAACGTATTAAAAGGCGAAATGAGCTTTGTCGGACCGCGCCCCGAACGCGAACTTTTTGTGAAGCAGCTTCGAGAAAAAATTCCTTATTATGACTTGCGGTTTACCGTAAAACCGGGACTCACTGGTTGGGCTCAGGTTAAATACCGTTACGGGGCCACAGAACAGGACGCGCTGGAAAAACTCCAATACGATCTTTATTACATTAAACATCTTTCACCCTTGTTTGACTTCACTATTGTCATTGATACGATTCGGGTTGTGCTCCTCGGAAAAGGGGCAAGGTAAGCATAGATAATTAAAATAGGCTGCTCGCTCGCTTCCTTCCAACCCATGCCCGTTATCTTAAATGCTCTCGCGTAAAACATACCGGATCGGATGCAGTTCATGAAAAGGATCGCCTTACAAATCAAAGCACTGATAAAGCTCATTTGCTTTGCTTTAGGCTTGGCCGGGACAACCCATGCGGCCGTTATCGTAAATTCATCCTTATCTGTTTCTGAAAGCTATAATGACAATATTTTTTTTACCGACCAAAATAAAGTGGATGACTTCGTGACCATCGTGTCTCCCGCATTGAGTGTCGCATATGCCGGAAAAGATCTCACCTTATCGATTGGCTACCGGGGCCGGGCTTTCTTCTATGCGGAAAACACGGCTCAGAATGATTTTTTTCATGCGCTTTCCATTGATCTGAACCTGCCGATCTTGGATCGTCAAATTCGAGGGGTTACAGTCAAAATCATTGAAGATATGTCTTTTTCTCCTGAATTGCCGGGGTTTTCTTTTATTGAAGGAGACGAGGCGGCGCAAGCAAGAGCCCAACGTCTGCCTCAAGGAGGGGGGCAAGGGGTGCAATTACGCAAAACAGATACCTTTCAGAATCAAGCCGGTATTTCACTTGCGTATGATTGGACAGAGCGCCTCAAAACAACAGGACAATACACAAATATCATCACGCGCTTTTTAGACGATCAATTTGAAGACAGAGAAGTCCATCTAAGTACATTCGATGCCGCATATCGCTACCCCTTTTCATTGAGGACGGCATTAACAAACAGCTACCGTTTGGCCGTGACAACTGGCGACGTAGCCGACCGAATAATCCACACGCTGCGTTTCCAACTCGAACATCAAATCACCTCCAGCCTTTCGGGTACTGCGGGCATCGGAGTAACTTACATTAAAGACAATAGAACCCCGGAACCCACTTTTTCCGCAGGACTCAAGAAGTTTTTTCAGAAAGGAACCCTCTCAATCCAATACACCCGCAACATTGCAAGTGGCCTGGGCATCATCCGCAGCGTAACACGTCGACAACGCGTTGTCGGTAATGCGGACTATAAACTGACAGAACTCACAGGCATTTATATCCGGGGAATCTACGCAAGTAATCAATCCGTCTCCGAAAATGAAATCGATCTCATCAGTTACACGGCAGCGACAGGTATTTCAACACAGTTTTTGAATTGGTTACGCGGGAGCCTTAATTATTCCTACATGAGGCAAGACGCACAAGGTGGGGTGGCCACCTTGGCCCGGGATGGTGAAAGAAACCTTTTTTCAATAGAACTCACTGCAAACAATCTGCCATGGCGAATTATAAAATAATGCGATTCACACCCGTATTTCCTCTGGGCTACATGCTTGTCCTCTTTTTTGTGTCCTCACTTCCGGGTACGGAGACCTCACAAAACGCGCTCTCAAACCTACCTTCCACACTGCAAAACCTACTGCATATTCCGGCTTTTGGCATTCTTGCCCTCTTATGGATCATCTCACTTCAATATTTTTCCCTATCAAAAAAAACCGTACTTCGTATTGCAATCATACTCAGTGCGGCTTACGGCGGGGTTCTTGAACTATACCAAACCTGGGTGCCCGGGCGTTTTTCTTCGCTTGAAGATTTTCTGTTGAATTGTATCGGTATCTTATTATTTGTGTTTTGCTACCTAAAGTTCGGGCCTTATCTTGAACACTTCCAAACTTTAAAAAAAAAACATCCTGATGTTATAATTAAAAAAGCAATCAATTGGCCCCGGATGTTCAAAATCAAAGAAAAACCCTTGCAAAGCAGGTGTATCGAAAATTTACATAAAAATCAACAACTTAAACGACAATCTTCTCATCCCGCCGTTCCGGATTCGTAATGATTAATGCCCTCACAATTGATGTGGAAGATTATTATCAGGTTTCCGCGTTTGAATCCGTCGTAGATCGCTCTAAATGGGATCACTATGAGAGCCGCGTTGAAAAAAACACACACCATCTTTTGAAGATATTAGAGATCTTTCAAGTGAAAGCAACCTTCTTTGTTTTAGGTTGGGTCGCGGAACGCCATCCGAAGCTTGTTCAGGCAATTCATCAAAAGGGCCATGAGATCGCGTCACATGGCTATTCTCACAGAAGAATCTACACACAGACTCCGGAAGTATTCAGAGAAGAAACACGACAATCGAAACAAATCCTTGAGGATCTGATTGGTGAAGCGGTCATCGGTTACCGGGCCGCCAGTTATTCGATCACCAATAAAAGCCTCTGGGCATTAGATATATTGATTGAAGAAGGATTTTCCTATGATTCGAGTATCTTTCCCGTCTGGCATGATCTTTACGGTATCCCCAATTCAAACCGTTTTCCCTACATAATCAAGCGAGATGTCGGCTCGATTCAAGAGTATCCGCTTTCTACAATAAAGTTATTCGGTCTGACAGCCCCATTTGGCGGAGGAGGGTATTTACGATTGTTTCCTCCTTTTGTAACAAAGTGGGCCATGCGGAGAATGAATCATCACGAAAAGCAGATTTCGATTGTCTACCTTCATCCTTGGGAAGTTGATCCGGCGCAACCCCGTATTGCGGGGAGCGCACGCTCTAAGTTTCGGCACTATGTGAACCTGGCAAAAATGGAATCCACATTAAAAAGCCTGCTCCGGGACTTTCAATTTGCTCCGATGAGAGAATTAAATTCATCGGAATTCGAGCATAAATCGAAAAAAAATGTCCATGAACTTGCGTAAAATACAACAACGTTTCTTGGTCTCATCCTCAGTTGTGATGGTCATTTACCTGATTCAATATCGCTGTAAAATGACAGCAGGCCATTTAGCGACCGGAGACGATTTCTCCATTGGTTGTTCTCATGAATAGCCAAAGCTCGGGTGTATCGAAAAAGCCTCCTATTTTTATCTTTGGCTCTGCGCGTTCAGGCACCTCTTTGTTAAGTCGGATTGTGGGCAGTCATCCCAATATTGCCGTACCATTTGAATCGCAGCTATACAATACATTTTATCCCTGGTTGAAATATTATGGTGATTTGAAAGAAGAAAAAAACCGTAGACGCCTTGTTCGGGATATGCTGTATACAAAGGATTTGTTGGATTGGACCCCGAGGCCATATGCAAAAACCACATTCTCTGCAATAACACGCTTCGATTTTCATGGCATTGTGGATGCCTTGATTACAGAATGGGCGAAGCAAAGCGGTAAGCAACGATGGGGGGAAAAAACACCTTGGCATATTTTTTTCTGGCGGGAAATATTAGAAGGGTTTCCCGACATGAAAATCGTTCATATCGTTCGAGACGGGCGAGACGCATCACTTTCGTGGAAAAATGCGCGTTTCGGACCAAAGCACATCTATCACCTGGCGCGCAAGTGGAGACATTATTTAGAGCAAGTTGACGACATGAAACAAGCGCTGGGGGAAGACAGAATTTTTGAGTTGCGTTACGAGGATTTATTGGATGATCCTGAGGGCATTACGAAGCGTCTTTGTGCGTTTATTGATGAAACATTCAGTGAAGACATGCTGAGCTTCTATCATGAAAAAGTGCCCTACCCCACCGACAAACAAAATATGTCAAACCTCACAAGGCCATTGATTCGAAGCAATAAAGAGAAATGGCGCAAGGCAATGAGTGAGCGTGAGACGCGTATTTTTGAAGCGGTTTGCGGCGGGTTCCTGAAAAAATATCGCTATGATTGTGTGCATGAATCCCCACGTATTTCCGGGCTGGAAAAATGGACGATGAACTACCTGGAGCACCCCCCGAAACGTATCTGGTCGATGTTGAAAAATACAAAAGGGCAGAAGGACGCACTGCGCTTAAAGTACATCTATTTCCGCTTGCGCTTAGGGGCTTAGGAATTGAAGGGCCTTGGCACTTGAGTACACTTGATTCCTTTATCCTGGTTGATGCGCATGTTCATATGCAGAGCTGTTTTACCTGGTCCCGTTTTTTTCGTTCCGCCTACCGCAACTTCAAAGAAACAGCGCTTCCCCTGGGAAAAGATTTTTCTGCCGTTCTCCTCTTATCAGAGGTAGCGGGTGTTCGGTATTTTCATGACCTGCTCTCGCTGTCTGATAAAGAATCGTCAATTCAAAGCCAAGCACTCGGAGCATGGCGGTTATTCAAAACAGAGGAAAGTTGCTCGCTTGAAGTCCGGGGAAGTGAAGGGGAGTCACTTTTTGTGATCGCCGGCAGACAAATTGTGACACGGGAAAAACTGGAAGTGCTGGCTTTGTTGACCGATTCAGAATTTACGGATGGTCTGCCATTGTCACAAATTGTGGCAGAGATCAAAGCCGCGGATGGTCTTCCCGTCATTCCCTGGGGTGTGGGGAAATGGCTGGGGAAACGCGGAAGGCTGCTGGCCGAATTTATGGAAACGGAGTATAAAAACGGCGTGTTTTTGGGAGATAACGGCGGTCGTCCCACTTTTTGGAAAGATCCTGCTCATTTTGAACTTGCTCACGATAAAGGTCTTCCGGTCTTGCCGGGAAGCGACCCTTTGCCCTTGGCAAGTGAAGTAGAACGTGTTGGCAGTTATGGTTTTTATTTACAGGACAAACTCTCCACACGACACCCTGCGGCAAAACTCAAGAAAGGTCTACTTGAAAATGCTCAGTCTCTGACCGCTTACGGTGACTTACAGTCCCCGCTGTCCTTTTTAAAAAACCAGGTCGGTATTCGATTGAACGGGGTCCGATGAAGATCCTTGTATTGGCCCCTCATCCCTTTTATCAGGAAAGAGGAACACCCATCGCCGTTGATTTATTGCTCAAAACGCTCAGTGATCGTGGGGATGAAGTGGATCTCTTGACCTTTCATGAGGGCCGTGATCGCAGCTATCCGGGTTTAAAAATAAGAAGAATCAGACCCTGGTTTCCCGTTCAAAAGATCAAACCGGGTTTTTCTCTCAAAAAATTAGTTTGCGATGTACATCTGTTCGCACGGTTTTTACATTTGATGACCACGCAAAAATACGACATTGTCCATGCTGTTGAAGAAGCCGCCTTTATGGCCTTGCTGGCTTGTCCGCTCCGCAAAGTCCCTTATATTTACGACATGGATTCTTCAATGACCACTCAGCTCATTGATAAAATGAAGCCTCTAAAAAAACTGGAAGCTTTGTTGCGGCTGCTTGAAGGATTGCCGATGCGCTTTGCGCGCATCGTCATGCCGATGTGTGATGCACTTGCCGATGAAGCACGTTTGCGCGGCGCCCGGTCTGTGATTGTGCTCAAAGATGTTTCGCTCGTGGGTTATGCGGCTGAAACGCAGTCCGTGATCCATCTCAAAAAAGACTTAGGCGCAGATAAAAAAATAGTAATGTATATCGGCAATCTGGAATCCTACCAGGGGATTGATCTGCTGCTGACGAGTGTGAACCTGGTTTATAAAGACTTGCCCGAATTGGCGGTCGTGATTATCGGCGGGGCGGAGGTCGATATCCGGAAATATCGTCATCTTTCAAAAAAGCTGGGCCTTGATCAAATTGTTCATTTTTACGGCAAAAAACCTGTGGCGGATATCGCTGCATATATGCGGCAGGCCGACCTGCTGGTTTCACCTCGCATCCAGGGGCTCAACACGCCAATGAAGGTTTACAGTTATCTGCATTCAAAAACGGCGGTTTTGGCAACCGATTTACCCACGCACACACAAGTCATGACGGACAAAATTGCCGTACTCGCCGCGGCGGAAACACAGGCTTTTGCAGATGCGATGCGAACAATTCTTTGCGATGATTCACGTCGGGACACACTTGCCCGTGCGGCCTATCATCATATTGAAAAAGAACATAGCTATGCCGCATTCAAGAGACAGGTCAACACCGCCTATGGATTGATTCATGACGCCGCGTGATTTTGATGCCTTGCAAACAAAGCGTTTCGACACCGTTGTGGTGGGCGGAGGCATTTACGGTGCGACAATGGCCTGGGAGGCCGCATCGCGTGGCTGGTCTGTTGCCTTGCTCGAAAAACAGGACTTCGGCCATGCAACTTCAGCCAACAGCCTGAAAATTATTCACGGAGGCATTCGCTATTTACAGCAACTGGATATGGGGCGTTTGCGCGAATCCGTCCGTGAAAGGCGAGCCTTGCTGCGTATTGCCCCTCACCTTGTTGCGCCCCTTCAGTGTCTTTTTCCGACACAAAATACTTTGACTGAAAATCGCGTAACGGTAGAGGCAGCCTTTCAGCTTTACAATGCTTTGTCCCGGGATCGAAATCAGGATCTTGACGCTTCTCGCCACATTCCTTGCGCCGGAACGATGAGTCGAAAAAAAATGCAGGAAATCGCGCCCGCACTAAAAACACTGGATTGCACCGGCGCCGGATATTGGTACGATGCCCAGGCACATAATACAGAACGGCTGGTCCTCTCTTTTGTGTGTTCTGCCATCACAGAAGGCGCTGCTGCCTTTAACTATGCGCCCGTGAAGGCACTGCTGAAAAATGATGAAAAAGTACAGGGTGTTGTTGTGCATGACCGCCTGAGCAACAAGTGCTACGAAATCCGTTCAGACGCGATAATTGATTGCACAGGGCCTTGGGCCAAATGGCATTCGGAAACAAATGACAAAAATTTCCAGCCCGTTTTCGCCAAAGCGGTAAATCTTGTCGTTAAAAAATCACTCTTTCCCTGTGCACTTGCTTTAAAAACGGCTCATGAAGGCCTAAGCGTTTCGTCCGGTCGGCAGCTATTCTTTGTGCCCTGGCGGGGAAGCAGTTTAGTGGGGACCTGGTATTTCCCCGCAACTGAAGGCCCGGAGCATGTTGACCCGACAAAGCAAGAATTAAATGAATGTTTGGAACAGGCCAACTCTGTTTTGCCCGGAATGAAGATTGACCGCAAGGACATTGCGGTGGTTCATGCTGGATTGCTGCCTGCCGAAGCGGAAAATCCCCAGGCTGCGCCGAGATTGAAAAGCAAAGCCCGTATTGCGGATGCAAGCCGACACGGCGGGCCGAAGGGTTTGTTTTTTGTGCAGGGCATTAAGTTTACAACGGCACGGGCTGTGGCAGAGGCAACAATAGACCTTGTTTCCCATCGCCAAAAAAAAAATATCCGTCCATCAGAAACGGCTTTTCGTCCCCTTTACGGCGGCAATCTTGGGAAAGTGGAGGCTTATTATCGGGAGAAAAAAAAGGCCTGTTCAGCCTATTTGCCGGAGCACGGTATCACGCGCCTCATTGATCTTTATGGTACAAATATCGATGTGATCCTGGCTTATATTGATCGGAATGCCGCCTTGGCACATCTGGTGCCCGGCACAACCGCGGTCTTGCGCGCAGAACTGGTCTATGTCCTGGAGCATGAAAGGGTTGTGACACTTTCAGACCTGTTATTGCGTCGTATTGATCTCGGAGCGCTCGGCTTGCCCGATCAGAAAACGATTGAATTTTGTGCAGCCTTTCTTGCCAAACACCTGGGCTGGGACAAACAGACTCAATTGGAAAATATAAAATCGTTGACAGACCGTTATGAGCTTGTCCATTAAAAAAAGAGGTTGAATTGTCAAAGACCGTAGAAAATGAAATGGCCGGAAAACGGCGAATGGCCGTCACCGGCGCGACCGGTTTTCTCGGAAGCCACCTGAGTGAACGTTTTATTGCGGATGGCAATCCACTCAGCATCTTCGTGCGGGACCTTAAGAAAGCCGGTGCTTTTGAAGGGCGAGTAGAGAAAATAGTGGTCGGAGATATTGCGGATCAAAGCCGACTGAATGAATTGATGCGCGGCATTGATGTTGCGGTTCATCTGGTTTCAAATTTTCGCGTTGCCTCCGGCCCGCCAGAGAGCTATCGAAAAATCAATGTCGAGGGGACAAAAGCCGCACTGCGTGCCGCCAGAGCGCAGGGGGTTAAACGCTTTGTTTACTGCTCCACAATCGGCGTGCACGGG
>JALUVJ010000115.1 GCA_027020665.1 Nitrospira sp. | reverse complement strand
AAAACCTTTGGACGAATCGATTAGCGGTGTGCAGCACTTGGGGGACAACATTTTTCTCAGTACCGCCGACCCGGACTACCTCACCTTGCTTTCCTGGATTCAGAGTCCGTTGTGACGGGTGTTTTCATGATAAAAAATCGCCTGATTATATTGACGGGTGTAATGATATTGATTTTGATGGCCCAACCTGTTTCCGCAAAAGAAAAACGCTATCCGCGAGCCAGGGTGACGGCGCCTTTTTTGGAGATTCACACGGGCCCCGGGCGCCATTACCCTGTTTTTTACATTGCCGAGAAAAACGAGGAAGTTTTTCTCATGAAAAAACGGACGGATTGGTTCAAGGTTCGGCTTTTCAGCGGCCAGGAGGGCTGGGTGCATTACAAGGAAATTGATAAAACGATCCAGGCTTCGGGTTATCAAAAAAGCTGGTCCGAGCGTTTTTACGACAACTACATCGATGGCCGTTTGCAGGCCGGATGGGCCTGGGGTGTTTTTGATGAAGACAGCGCCATTTATGTGAGAGCGGCCTATCGTTTTACGGAGGGCCTTTCAGCGGAAACGAGTTTGGGTTTTGCCTCCGGTGATTTTCGAGATACGAATTTATACCTTGCGGGGCTGGTCATTACCCCTTGGCGGAGCCGATGGTTTTCGATCAACGGGACGATCGGCGGGGGATTGCTTGACACCCGTCCGGACGATATTCTCATTAATGTGAAAAACGAAAATTTTAAGGCGGCTTATGCCGGCGTGGGCTTTTCGGCCCCGCTTAAGCGTCGGCTCGCACTGCGCGGCGATTTTAGAAACTATACGCTTTTTATCAGCCCGAAGCGAAACCGTGAAGTCCGGGAATACAGTCTGGGTGTAATTTTCGGATTTTAATCTTCTTGAGTTGAGTGTCGTATGACGAGAAATAAATGGATCCGTATTGCTTGTAGGTATTTGTTGCTGTGTCTTTTAAACCCGGCCGTGATGGTTTTTGCACAGACGACGGATTTTCCAAAAAGTGAAGACCCTTTGATCGCGCCGCCTTCCGAAGTGCTTGAGTTGAAAGAGGAAAAAATCGATCAGGAATTTATTGAGATTTCGCCCTACTACGGCCTGTTTGCCTTGGACGGTTTTAGTACATCCCCTGTGATGGGGCTCAACCTCGCGCTGCATTTGACCGAGGACATTTTTTTTGAAGGGAACTACGGCATGACCAAGGTCAATGATGACCGTTTCGGCGGCGGACTGACAATTTTTACCGATACCGATATAACGTATTGGAATGTCAACTTGGGCTACAATCTTTTTCCCGGACAGATATTTGTGACACGCCGCCGGACCTTGAATTCCTCTACTTATGTTGTGGGTGGTGCGGGTTTAACAAAATTTGATGCCAAGAGCCAATTTACTTTTAATTTTGGAACAGGGTATAAAATTTTCTTTACCGACTGGATGGATGCCGGTTTTCGACTGACTGTACATTCCTTTGAATCCGATGTGACAGGGGAAAAAGAAAAGATGTTCAATCTCGAAGGCATTGTGAGCATCGCCTTTTTCTTCTAGTAGCGTTTTCAAAGGGAAAGTGAGGTGAAATGAGGCGGAATAAAAAAATCGTTAAAGCGCTTCTTCTGATGACATTGATTTTGTGTGCGAATCTTGCTTTTGCTGCGAAAAAAACCGACTTAAAAAAAGCGCCGGATTTTACTGTGAAAAGTCTATCCGGAAAAAATATCAAGCTAAGCGAGCAGCGCGGTCGCGTGGTGATTCTGAATTTTTGGGCGACCTGGTGCACCCCCTGCAAAAAAGAGCTGCCTTATTTCAATAGCTTGTACAAAAAATATAAAGGCGTGGGTTTGCAAATCCTTGGTGTGAATATCGACAAAGGCCGGTCTGAAGTTGTACGCATGAGCCGTGATTTGAACCTGGCCTTTCCCGTTTTATTAGACCCCAAGGGTAAGATTTCCGATCTGTATTTGGTGCGTAGTATGCCCACGACCTATGTAATCGGTAAAGACGGCCTGGTGCATCATGTGCATTGGGGTTTTGGCCCCGACGAACCTGCGCGTTACGAAAAAGAAATCAGGGCCTTGCTGAAGCAGTAGAGGAATATTGCATTGAAAAATAAAGGTTTATTCTTAATCGTGCTTGCCTTGATGGGCAGCATGAACGGATGTGCCGCCGTGCAACCCAAAGACCGCGAATTTTTGGCGGATGACATGATGTATTTTGATGCGGACCCGCAGGAAGCCGCGTGGCATCTGCATGTCGAAGAAGTCCTGGAAGGCAGCCGAGGCGGGTTTAGCGGTTCGGGAGGAGGCTGTGGCTGTAAGTGAAGTGCCTTCTTTTGATCACAATGGGAATCCTGTTCCTGTTCTTTTATGCGGTGAGGCCGATCATGGCTATTGATCCGCCTGAAGACGAGGCCTTCTTAAGTTACAACTATTTTGATGGCGGAGGCATTAGCGTGCACGGCCCGGCCGTCATTTTGAAAAAGGCCATGAAAGGACGCATGTCGATTGAAGCGGGTGGGCGCATGGACATCGTGAGTTCGGCTTCAATTGATGTGTTGACGCAGGCCAGCAAAGGTGAGGCATTTACGGACGAGCGCACGGAGGTTTATCTGGGCGGAAGCCGTATTTGGGGCGATACGCTTTTTTCGGCAAACTACACGGTCAGCGACGAGTCCGACTATACCTCAAATACCCTCATGCTGGCCCTCACACATGACTTTTTCGAGCGGAATGTTTCGGTGAACTTACGCGTCGCCCGTTCCACCGATGATGTGAGCAGCAATGCCGATCCTGCTTTTGGAGAAGCCGGTTTGAAGCGCACGGCCTACAGCCTCGGGTTGACACAATCGCTCAGCCCGCGTTGGTTGGCGCAATTGAACTACGAAGTTACGGCCGATGACGGTTATATCAACAGTCCCTATCGCAACGCCTTGCTTGAGAGCACGGCCTGGGTCCCCGAAGTTTATCCCAATGCCCGAACCGGACAGGCCTGGGTGCTTCGCAGCACGCACGGTTTTTTGCGGGATTTACAGGCGGGTGGCGGTTTAAGAGGGAGCGTGCAGCTGAGTTATCGCTATTATCGGGATACTTTTGATGTTCAGTCGCACACGGGAAAATTATTCTATCAGCACCGCCTTTCGCCAAACCGTTCCTTTGGGATTTTTTACCGTTATTATCAACAAACCGCCGCCAGTTTTTACGGAGATGTGCTCCCGGCTTCACAATTATTTAAGGCGCGGGATAAAGAACTCTCCACATTTTCGAGTCACGGCGTAGGCCTTTCGTTTAAGTTTGAGTCGCGTGAAAAAAAATGGGGATGGTTTGAGCGGCCTTATTTTAAGATGGGCTACAATTTTTTGATGTTTGATTATGACGATTTTTCCGATCCGCGTACGGGTCAACTGTATTCATGGGAAGCCAATGTTTTTCAAATTTCTCTCGGTTCTCGTTATTAGTCTGAGCCTTTCGGGGCTGCATGTTTTAGACGCGATCGCTGCGCCGCTTAAAGTCGAAAGCTGGCAAGGGCGGCACCTTATCACCGCAGAACGGGTTTTGATGGGGACGCAAATCATCGTGAAAGCCATTGGAGAAGACAAAACAAAAGTTGAAGCGGCGATTGCGGCCGCATTTGATGAAGTCCGGCGTTTGGACAAACTGATGAGTCATTACAAAGCTGAAAGCGAGCTGTCGCGCATCAATCAAAATGCGGGTGTACGTGCCGTGCCCGTGAGCCGGGAATTGTACGATCTGATCGAAAAGTCCATTTACTTTTCCGAATTGACGGACGGGGCCTTTGATATTTCATTTGCGTCGGTGGGCAAGCTTTGGAATTTCCGCAAAAAGCACGTGCCTGCGCTAGAAACCGTCAAGATTCAGTTGCCGAAGGTGAATTACAAAAAAATTCGTTTAAATGATCGGGACAGCAGTGTTTTTCTGCCCGAAGCGGGCATGGAAATCGGCTTAGGCGGTATCGGCAAGGGTTATGCGATGGATCAGGCCATGAAAATTTTAAACGCACACGGTATTAAAAATGCGATGGTCATGGCCGGGGGCGATACGCTGATCCGCGGAAAAAAAGGCGATATGCCCTGGAAAGTGGGTCTTAGAGACCCGGATCAGGCGGACGGGATTTTAGCTATCCTGCCCTTGTCGGATCAGGCGATCTCCACTTCCGGGGATTACGAACGCTTCTTTTTTAAAGACGGTAAACGTTATCACCATATTTTGGATACAAAGACCGGTTTTCCCGCAAGCGCTTGTCGCAGTGTGAGTATTTTGGCACGGGAAGCGACGACGAGTGATGCCTTGTCCACATCGGTCTTTGTCTTGGGACCGAAAGCGGGCCTTTCGCTGATTGAGACGCTGGAGGGTGTTGACGGCATCGTCATTGATCGTGAAGGCAAAATTCACCTTTCATCGGGCTTAAGGGCCTTGGATGCGGAGTCTGTAACAAAATGAGGCAAGCCATGATAGAAAGATCGCACTGCTTATTGATTGCCCTGCTGCTGTTTTTCTTTCCTGCGGGACTGAGTCCCGCTGCCGCGCAAGAGGCGTTTTCTTTAGAAGCAGTCCCCGAAACAGAAACACCGTCTTCCCCGCAATCGGGTGTGCTGCAGGATGTGACCCCTGAAGCATCGTCCGGCGAAGCGGCGGCAGAAGGCGCGCCCGAACCCATTGAAAGTCTTGATCCCAAAATCCAGGCGCTCAAGGAGGAAATTCTGGAACTGAATGCCCAGTTGTTTCGGCTTCAGGAGGATTTGCTGTTCCCGGAGGATTCTTCCGTGATTGTTTTTCTTCAGGTTCAGGGCGGGCATTATTTCACACTTGACGCGGTGAAGCTTCATCTTAATGACACCCTGGTGGCGAGCCACCTTTACACGGATCGGGAAGTGGCCGCACTGAATAAGGGCGGCATCCAACGGCTTTATCAAGGCAATTTGAAATCCGGAGAACATGAACTGGTGGCCATTTTCAGCGGTGTCGGCCCGCAGCAAAAAGACTATAAACGGGCGGAAACGATTAAAATTACGAAAGAAAAAGGGGCGAGCTTTATCAAGTTGATCGTGCGTGACAATGTCACGATCAAGCAAGCCGAATTCAGTTATGAGACCTGGAACTAAACAGCGGTATTTTGCCCTTATTTTGGCGCTCTTTTTTTCTCTGCTTTCTCAGGCCCGGGCGCAGGAGGAGGTTCTTCTGCCTGAAGCCGCTGAAGACGAAACGGCTGCGGTCTTGCAGGATACCCAGCTTAAAATCGCGTATTTTCATTTTTTTATTGAGGACTATCTGGGCGCGGCAACCCACCTGCGCTTGCTGGAGGATACCGTCAAAGTGCCGCATAACGCGGAAATGCTAAACAAAAGTCGTTTGCTCTTGGGCAGTCTTTACCTGGCCTGGGCCATGGATCGTCCGGCGACGCGGGTTTTTAACGAATTGGTTGATGTTTTTCCGCCCGGTCAGGCCCGCAATGATTTGTTGTTGATTGTTGCGCGCATGCAATACGAGCGCGGCCTCTATGAGACGGCACTTGAAACATTTCGTCTACTTGATGCGGCACAGGATTTTCCGCAAATGGACGAAGCGGTTTATCTTGCGGGCATGAGCCGATATGCCCTGGGAAACATCAAAGAAGCCGTGGTGCAATTCAAACGTATTGCCCCGGAAAGTCTGTATTTTCCCTATGCGCAATTAAGTTTGGCGCAATCGTATTTTTTGCTTGAGGATATGCCAAAAACCCTGGATCATTTTGGTGCCGTCAGCCGGTATGACAGCGGTGAAAATGCGCTTTTAAAATCGTTTCAAGAAAAAAGCCGCCTGATATGGGGCCAATTTCTGATTGAAGCAGGCCGTTATGCGCAGGCGCGCAGTGTCCTGTTGCAGATCCCGCAAGAGAGTCGGTTTTTTCCGGATGCCCTCTTTGCAAGGGCCTGGGCCGAATTTAAGGAAAAACACTATTTTAAAGCGATTTTGATTTTTGAAGATTTGATCACGTTTTATCCCGAACATCCTTACGCACTGGAGGCCCTCACCGCCGTGGGGCACGCTTACAATCGCCTAAAGGTGTATCAGACCGCGCTGGATCGATATGCCGAAGCCATTGATTTATACGCCGAAGAAGAAAAGCGGCTGCGTGAATTTGAGTCCGCCTTAAGCGATCCTGAGCAACTCAAGGCATTGCTTGAATCTTATCATGACGATACAACGCAAGCCGGTCTGCTGACGGCTTTGCTGAAAGAAGATGATGCGGTGCGCTACTGGGTCGAACAATATGCCGAGCTTTCAAAGCTTAGTTTCTTTTTAGATCAAAAGTTACGGGATATGGCGGTTTTTGAGGTTATGGTGGATCATCGTGAAGCGGTCTTCCGTGACTTTGAGCCCAAGGTTGATCGTTCCCTGGCGCTAGATCCCGTGGCGGTGCTCCGAAAAAAAAGCGATGCTTTAAATGCGCGGATCCAAAGGGCAATCAGTGAAGAGGCCCTGAGCGCGCTGGCTTCGCCGGAGGAGGCCGCCGTTTTGGGCACATTGTCCGGTTCACGCGCACGTCGTGCTGCAATTACGCTTGAAATGCAAGGTCTTGAAGGCGAACAAGCCGATATGGCGCAGCGTGCCGAAATTGCGGCATTGAAACAGGATTGGGAAAAAGTGACACGCTGGTTTCGGATCGTTGAAGGGGAACTACACTGGAAAATACGGACGGAGCTGCCGGGCCGGGCGGATGATCGTCAAGAGGACTTGCGCCGCGCGAATGCGGATTTATCCCGTATGGCGGCCGCTCATGCACAGTTGGTGCTTTCGGTGCCGACGCTGTCTCGTGAAATCGATGGTTTTCGTGCGCGTATTGCGGCGGCGCAAGCCCAGCTGGCCGAAAAACGCGAGAAGACACGGCGTTTGCAGGTGGCGACCCTGCCTGCGCTCAAAGCAAAACTGCTGACGGCCTCCGAGCGGCGTCTGAAGCGTTTGATGGATTTTGCTGCCACAGCGGAATTGAGCCGGATTCAAATCTTCGACATCAAAGCGGAAGCGACGCAACCATGAAAAAGTACATGCCATCCTGTTTAAGCGCAAGGCCAGTTTTGTTGTGTCTGCTTTTCATCGCAGGATGCGGAGGCGGAGAGAAAATCGTCAAGCCCACACTGTTGTCGGAAGAAAGCCTGGAAGAACGAAAAATAGCTCTAAAGGAAGAAGTCAAGATACTTCGCGACGTCGCCGTGCTCTCAAAAAAAGGGGAGGCCCTCAGAGGCTATCAATCTTTTTTGGAACGCTATTCCGATGCGTCAAGCCCGGTGCGCGCCCCTGCACTGAAGCGTTTGGGGGATCTTTATATGAAGGAGGCGCATGCCCGTTTTTTAAGTGAGATGGAAGCCTATGAAATTGATCCGGTCGGTCCGCCGCCCGTGGTGGACTATCAGCAGGCCGTTGAAACCTACACCGTGCTGTTACGGGATCACCACGATTACCGGGAAAACGATCAAGTGCTCTATGCCCTTTCCCGCGCTTACGACGAAATGGGCGAAAGAGATCAGGCCTTGCCGCTTTTGGAATGGCTTGTGAAAGAATACCCCAAGAGTCCGCACCGTTTGGAGGCATCGTTTCGGCTTGGCGAATATTATTTTGACAAACATGAATTTGAAAAGGCCGGTGCCGCATACGCGGATGCCGCTTCCTGGGAAGATCCCTTTTTTCAGGACAAGGCTCTCTACAAATTGGGCTGGACTTATTTTAATTTGAAACGTTATTCCGAAGCCGTTGAACGGTTTTTACAAGTTGTGGATCAGAAAACCGCAGAAATGCAGGAGTTTGAGCCGGAAGAGGGATCCCTGGTCTGGGAGGCTTTAACTTATGTGAGCACCGCCTTCCGGCGCCTCGGCGGCCCGGCGGCGCTTACCCGGCATTTTCAGCGCATCGGCCCGCGTCTTTATGAAAAAGACCTTTATTTGATGATGGGCAATCACTACATGGTTGAAGGCGCGGCGGAACGCGGCATCGAAACCTATCAGGCCTTTATTGCCGCGCATCCCCTGGATCCGATGGCGCCTTTTTTTGCGTCTTATGTCATTGAAGCCCTTGAAAAACAAGGGCGTAGCGTAGAAGCGGACGCTGCGCGTATCCGTCTCGTTCAGGACTACGCCTCGGACAGTGCCTGGTTTAAAACGAATAATGAGGACGATCGGGCGCGTCCGCGGCAACTGATCAAAGCAGAGCTGCATCGTTTGGCGCTCGCATCCCACGCTCAGGCGCAAAAGAGCAAGGAGGAAAGCGACTACCGAAGCACTGCGGCCTGGTATCGCCGGTTTTTGTCCGAATTTCCCGAAAGCAAGGCGCGTGCGGAAATACGGTTTCTTTTAGGCGAAACCCTCATGTCCTTAGAGGCTTATGCCGAAGCGGCTGAGGCCTTTGAGGCGGCAGCTTACGGTGATGAAGCACAAGAGCCCGATCGCAAAGCCGCCTATGCCGCAGTAGTGGCCTATGAAAAAGTGAAGACGGAAGAGGGCGAAAAACGTTTTGCCGCGATTTCCTTACGCTTTGCCCGGGATTTTCCAAAAGATGCTCAGGCGCCGCTTGTACTCTTCAAGCTTGCCGAATTCTTTTTTGCAAAAACGGTTTATACGGAGTCGGCCTCGATTTTGGGCGATTTTCTGACACGCTATCCGAAGCACAAAAATGTTCCGGCGGCGCGCAAACTTTCGGCCCACAGTTACATGAAGGCTGGTGATTTTAAAAAGGCGCGGCTTGCCTACGGAGAAGCCCTTACGCATCTTGCCAAGGACAATAAAAAAGACCGGGAATCCTTTTCGGACTTAATGGCGACCGCGATATACAAAGAAGCCGAAATCGCGCGGGAAAAAGGAGAACTTGAGGAAGCCGCGCATCTTTTTCAGTCGGTGGTGCGCGAGGTGCCCAAAAATGAACTCGCGCCCGCGGCACTTTTTGAAGCGGCTTTGATTTACGAAAAGCTGGAACGGCTGCGGGAAGCCATTCGCGTTTACCGTAAACTTTCACAGGCCTATACCCAATCGCCGCTTGCTGAAAAATCTTATGTGCATGCGGGGCTGCTTTATGAACAGCTTGGCGAACGGCTTCAGGCGGCGGCGGTTTTTGCAGCGGCGGCCAAGTCCGTAAAAGATGCAGCGCAGGCGCAAAAACTGCTCTGGAATGCCGCTCTGCATTATGAAAAGGAAGAAAGCTGGGAGAAGGTCATCTCCACTTTTTTGACCTTTATCCGGCGTTTCCCCAAACATACGGATGCGCCCGAAGCCCTTTTTAAAATGGCCGGGGCGCGCGAAGAACAGGGTCGGCCGAAGGCTGCAGCCAAGCTTTACCAAGCGGTGATCGATCGCGGGCCCGAAACGCTTTTTGCGGCCCGAGCGCGTTTTGCGCAAGCGGAGCATGCTTTTCGCGATTTTAAGGCCATTCGGCTGAAAATGCCTTTTGCCAAAAACTTTAAAAAGAAAACCCGGGCTTTAAAAAATGTAGTGAATCTTTATACACAGGCCGTTCAGACGGGTCATGTGGATGTGGTGACGGTTTCGGCCTTCCGTTTGGGTGAAACCTTTGAGCATTTTCAATCCGCCATCCTGGACGCCGAACGGCCCGAAAACCTGAATGCGGAGCAACGGGAAGAATACGCCTTTCAACTGGAAGAGCGGGCCTATCCTTTTGAAGAGAAGGCCGTCAAGGCCTATGAAAGTAATGTGCGGCGTGCCCGGCAGTCGGTCGGGCTTTACAATCAGTGGATCAAAAAAAGTTTTAATCGTTTGGCCGTACTGCGTCCATCCCTTTATCGCAGAAAAGAACGCGGCGAACGCATTGTTTCCAATCTCGATTCGGCTGCGCTGCCGCAGATGTTTTCTGCGGATGGAGGCGACAAGCGTTTGGCTGGGAGAAAATAGGGACATAAGGATGCGGTATTTTTTACAAAAATCAAGTCTGATACTGCTCTTGTTCATGGCATGGGGCATGAGTGCCTGTGTGAAAAGCAAACGGCTGCCGCAACAGACGGATGCGGTGCAAAAGCAGATTCAAGCCCCTAAAGCGCAGCGCGGGGAAGCCGCTGATAAAGGGGAAGCCGCTGATAAAAAAGAGAGGACTCAGGCGGAAACGCCGCGGTCAGAAATACCGGCGCCCGAAATATCTGCACGAGATTTGCCCAAAGATCCGCGTTTGGATGCCGTGATGCATCAGTTTCAAAAAGGGATTCGGTTCTTGGAGCAGGATAAGACGCAAAAGGCAAAAACTTTGTTTGAGACGCTCCGGGATGATTATCCCGGTGTCTCGGTCTTTTACTTGAATCTGGGTGTGGCTTATAAACGGCTCGGACGGCTTGAAGAGGCCGTGCATGCTTACCGTCAGGCGATTTCTATCGCGGAGCGCAGTCCTGGCGGGGGTTATGCGGAGGCCTATTATAATTTGGGGATTGTTTTGCGGGAGCAGGGCCGCTTTAAAGATGCGGAGGCCGCTTATCTGCGGGCGATTGCCGTCGACCCGGATTTTCAGGATGCTTATTTTAACTTGGCCGTGCTCTACGACCTTTATCTGAATGAGCCCGCAAAAGCGATTCGTCATTATCGCAAACACATGCGCCTCAAGGCGGGCCCGGATGAGGAAATCGGCATCTGGATCGCGGCCCTTGAGAAGCGGATTAAGGCAAAAGAGGGGCAACCATGAAACGAAGCATGACGGTCTTATTGATCCTATTTGTCGGTTTTATCCCAATGGCGTTTGCCGAAGAAGCGTCTGAATTACCCCCAAAAGACGATGAACCCGGTGTGGAGCGTTTATTAATGGGCGGCATGGAAATTCAGGGCACGGTTGAAAAACCGCACGTGGTTTATGTGGTGCCCTGGAGAGACGGGGCCGCCGCGGAGGAACGGGAGATTCCGTTTGAACGCAGTTTTAGAGAGGAGATTGCGGCACCGGTTGATTTTGGCCGGTTCCAGCGTCAGTGGGGAAGTATCCCCGAAGCGCAAAAGGAGGCGAAAAACAATGAGTAATGTAGAAGGTATCATTCGATTTTTTCAATCCGGCGGGGTCTTCATGTACCCCCTCATGTTTATTTTGGCCATCGGGACCGCCATCATCGCCGAGCGCACCCTCATTTTAATGCGCTCGCGTGTGGATGCGGCGGCGCTGTGGCGTAAACTTTCCCCTTCCTTGGCGGCCAATCAATACGACGAGGCCCTGAAGGCCTGCTCCGGTCCGCGTTTTAATAAGCCGCTGCATCATGTTGTGAATACCGGCATTCAGGGGATGAAGGCCGCGCGCTCGCGCGAGGAAATTCAAGGCATGACGGACGAGGCGGTGATGGAAGTGATGCCGCGTCTGGAGGCCCGTTTACATTATTTGCCGAATCTGGCCAATGTAGCGACCCTGGTCGGTTTGCTGGGCACGATCATGGGTTTGATTGACGCCTTTACCGCCGTCGGTGCCGCAGATCCGGCACAGAAAGCGGCTTTATTGGCCAAGGGCATTTCGCTGGCGATGAATACGACGGCCTTCGGTTTGGTTGTCGCGATTCCCCTGATGTTGATTTATACTTTTTTACAGGCCTGGACCAATCGTTCGATCGACCGTCTGGATGAATATGCGCTCAAGTTGCTGAATTTTTCGGGCAAGGTGCTGCAAGGCGTTTCAGCAAACAGTCCGATGCGCAACGGCACCGTTGAAGCCGAAGCGGATAACAAATGGCGGCTCGGCCGGGGCGAGGCCGCAGAGGGCATGGGTCATGCCAAGTAGGCGAATGCGGCGGCGCGGTGGATTTGGCCCCACGGAACTGAATATTACGCCCTTTATGAATTTAATGGTGGTCTTGATTCCCTTTTTGCTCAGCGGCATTGTGTTTTCCCGCTTGGCCGTTCTGGAGATGAAACTCCCCGCATCGCAGAATGAGGCCGCAGCTTCGAAACCGGCCAAAGATCCTTTCCGGCTGGTGGTCACGCTTCGCAAACAAGGCCTGACCGTCTTGGGCACAGGCATCGACCGCGTGCAATTTCCAAGGAAACAGTCGCTTTATGAACTGGAAGGCTTGTCCGACTTGCTGGTGAAAGTGAAGGCACGGCATCCGAAAGAAAGTGCGCTCATCTTGTTGAGTGAGCCGGAGATTCCTTATGAAGCCTTAATTGCCGTAATGGATGCCTGTCGGGAAAAAGCAGGTGAGCTGCTTTTTCCCGATATCTCCATCGGGGAGGTGAAAGTCTTATGAGTCGTTACGGACGTCGCCGGAGAAAATCCGGGAAAAATGCCGTGGTATCGCTGACGCTCATCAGCCTTATGGATATCTTCACGATTTTGTTGCTCTTTTTGCTGGTGCATGCGGGGGACGACGGCATTGCGCTGCCTGCTACCGATCAGCTCAGCCTGCCCGCATCCACTTCCAAAACGATGCCGGAATCGACGGTTACGCTCATGGTGACAGAAAAAGATATCTTGGTCGAAGGCCGTCGCGTGATGGCTGTGGCGGAGGCCCTGAAAGAAAACGCTCTTATTTTGCCGCCGGTGAAAAAAGAGCTTGTTCGTTTGGCGGAACGCACAAAAGAGTTGGCGCAATTAAATGCTTCCGTCAAATTCACGGGCAAGATTACGGTGATGGGGGATAAAAAAATTCCCTTTCGCCTCTTAAAAAAGATTATGAGTACCGCCGCCCGAGCTGCGTATCCGAATATTGCGTTGGGAGTGATGCAAAAGGAACAAGGGACTTGATGGTTTTAGGTATTACGATTTTGGATGTAGGTTAAGGAGCGTAAGTGATGGCTTATCCTGTCGATCAAGAAAACGTCCTTTTTCGAAAAACGCTGAAGTATTCGATGATTTTTTACCTTGTGTTGGGGGTTGCGCTTAGCACAGTCCGCTTGCCGCCCTTAAAACAGTTGGATGTGAATCATCTCTCCGACCGGGTCGCGAAACTCATTCTGGAGCCGTCTAAAACCGAGATCCCACCGCCGCCTGCAGCACCACCTCTCCTCAAAAAAGAACTGAAAAAAGAAGTCAAGGCCAAACCCAAAAAAAAACCAGCAGCCAAGGCTGAAAAGAAAGTCGCTCCGAAGAAAAAAGTAGTGGAAAAAGAGGTCGCCCCGCCGTCTTCCGCCGAGCTAAACCGTAAGATTGTACAAGAAAGCGGGTTGCTCGCATCTTTTTCGGATGATGATGTCTTTGGTGCTTTAAACGAAATTATGGAAGACAATCGGCTTGAAGCGGCGCTTTCACAGGTGCAAGTCGTCTCGGCGGCTCCGATGAAAAAGAAAGACCGAAAAGTGCTGCGCAGCATGAGCCGTCCGCAAAAAAGCAAGCTTGTGAATAAAAAAATTGCTTCCATCGGCAGTCTCGAAAAAGGGGAAGGGGTTCAACTGGCCAAGCGCGAGGCGGTGACCGTGACGCAGATTACGTCTTCGTCCGGCGGTGCGGACGGCAGCGGACACGGCTTGGGCAGCGGGATCGGGCTTCAGGTCAAGGGCCGCAATTCCGGCAATGCCAAGATTGATTATGATGCCATTGCCCGCATCGTCGATAAATACAAGGGCGGCCTGGTTTATTTGTATAATAAAGAACTGCGTTCCAACCCGACCTTAAAGGGCACGGTGACCGTTGAGTTTTCCATTGACCCAAACGGAAAAGTCGTGGATGCGCGCATCACAACCAGTACGATGGATCATGCAAGCCTGGAAAAAGCCCTCGCCCGCCGCATCAAAATGTGGAAGTTTCCCAAACTCTTCAGCGGCACGATTGTCGTGACTTATCCTTTTGTGTTTTTTCCGGTTTGAGCATTTTCTGAACAGGACATATTTGACCTGTTTCTTTTAGCATCACGATAGTTGTCCCCAAACGCTCAGCTCGGCCCAAAATCAGCGATTGATTTTGGGCTCGGATCTTGTCTTGACCCTCTTTCTCTCTTTCCCCTATAATTCCCCCGTGTTTTCTCCAACAAATCAAAAACGAAAAAATACCGGCCTTCCTCTACGACGGGGTGTTTTTCTTTTCGTTTTTCTGTTTCTTTCCGCTTGCGCATCTGATCCGAAAAAAGCGTCTCCCGTTATGACGCAAGTGGGTGAGATTCAAAAAAGTCTGAAGCATTTGTCGGAGGCTTATGAAAAGCGGGATGAAACGGCCTTTTTTGAAAAATTGGATGCGGATTCGAAATTGCTTCCCTTGGTGCGAGATCGTGTCGCCCGTGATTTTAAACGGTTCACGCAAGCCAAACTTTCTTTTGTGATCGATCGTGTCGAAATTAAGGAAAAGGTCTCACAAACGACCCTGCGTTGGCAGGGTCGCTGGACAATCCCTTCATACACGGAAGCCATTGAAAAAAGGGGAAAAGTTGTCTTTTCCTGGGTGGACCGGGATGATCCTAAATTGTCCGAAATTCGCGGCGATTCCCCCTTTGGCATTTTAACGCCTTCCAAGTAGGATCGGCCCATGCGGATCGCCGATTTCAAAACGGATTTTTTGATTATCGGAGGCGGCATTGCGGGGCTGCGCGCCGCGATCGGCGCGAGCCGCTTTGGCCGCGTGACGATTCTGAATAAGGGGCTGAAAGGCGAATCCAGCTCCCGGTTTGCACAGGGCGGCATTGCTGCGGCGCTGGATGAAACAGCGGACGAAGTCGAATCCCATTTCCAAGATACGCTCATTGCCGGAAAAGGACTTTGCAGGCCTGAAGCCGTACGCGTGATGGTCTCGGAAGGCCCGCGCCGGATTCAGGAATTGCTGGATTGGGGCGTGGCCTTTGACAAGGCGGGAGATCGCTTTGTGTTGGCGCGGGAAGGCGCACACAGTCAAAACCGGATTTTACGCGCCCGGGGAGATGCCACCGGCAATGAAATCGTCAAAACCCTGCATCGTGCGATCGCTTCCAAGGAAAATATTGAGACACTGAACGGCCATTTTTCGATCGACCTTCTGATGTCCGCGTCCGAAAAAAAGGCCTCTTATTGTTGTGGGGCCTTGGCTTTGGATGAGGCAAAAGGCACTTTGTGCCGCTTTTTTGCCAAGGCCGTTATTTTGGCGACGGGCGGCATCGGGCAAATTTATCAGCGTACGACCAATCCGACGGTGGCGACGGGGGACGGCATTGCCATGGCCTTGAAAGCGGGCGCGGTGCTTGAAGACATTGAGTTTTTTCAGTTTCACCCCACGGCGCTTGCCCTGCCCGGCGTGCCTTCTTTTTTGCTTTCCGAGGCGATTCGCGGTGAAGGGGGACGGCTCAGAAATGCCGAGGGAAAACGCTTCATGGATCGCTACCACCCGGATGCGGAACTTGCGCCCCGCGACCAGGTTTCGCGTGCGATACTCAATGAGATGCGCGAGACGGGGGACGACCATGTTTTTCTGGATGTCACCCACTTGGATCCGCATTTTGTCCGCGAGCGGTTTCCCATGATTTATGCCACTTGTCTGCATTACGGACTCGACATGGTCGATCAGCAGATTCCGGTTGCTCCGAGTGCGCACTACATGATGGGGGGCGTTAAAACCGATCTTTGCGGTCTTACAAATGTGCCGGGTTTATATGCCGTCGGAGAAGTGGCTTCGACGGGGGTGCATGGCGCAAACCGGCTTGCAAGTAATTCTTTATTGGAAGGACTTGTTTTCGGTGCGCGCGTGGGAGATGTGTTGGAAAGGTTTGCATCGGAAGCCCCGATCCGTGTTGATGTGGCGATGCGGATCCCGGTTTCGTGGACGGCACAAACCGCCGTGCAGTGGCCGGAGGCTTACCACCGGATTCAAGATGGGATCAAGGCCGTGATGTGGAAAAAGGTGGGCATTATTCGCAGTGATCAGTCGATGCGAAGCGCAATTTCCGCCTGTCGGCCCTGGTCGGATGTACTCAAAAATCCTCCCTTGTCCCGGCTTGCCTTGGAGACGGGGAATATGTTGTGGGCCTCGGCGGCCTTGATTACCTCTGCATTGGCCCGCCGTGAGAGCCTGGGAGCGCATTTCCGTGAAGATTTTCCCGAAGTGGAAAGCGGCGGGCCGAATCCTGAACATTCCGCGTTGACATGCGCGGACGTGTCCGAGTATTTTGCATTTGATTTCCCCCGGATCGCCGGGCCGCTTTAGGCAAACCTTGTCTTATTCCGTCGTTGCCTGGATTTAAAGTTTTATCGTAAAGGGGGCTTTGCGTTTGATTGCGTCAGGATGTTCTGCGCGAGCTCAGGCCCGAAGGTTGGTTGCGAGGACTCCGATCTTTTTTTCTTTTCTGCTTTGCTTAAATAGTGATTATAAAAGCGAAGGACTTTTTTGATGTAGCGTTTTGTCTGTTCGATGGGCGGAACGCCACCGTGTCTTGAAACCGTTCCGGGGCCGGCGTGATAGGCGGCGAGCGCGAGCGTGAGGTTTTGATCAAAACGGTCCAAGAGATAACGCAAGTAGCGTGTGCCGCCGTGAATGTTTTCTTCCGGATCAAAAGGGTCGCCCAGCTTTAAGTCTTCAGCCGTTCCGGGCATCAGTTGCATCAAGCCTTGCGCGCCTGAAACAGAGAGGGCACGCGGATTAAAATTAGATTCGGTGCGAATGACGGCCATCGTTAAGGCGGGGGAAAGTTTTTGGATTTTTGAGGCTTCATGAATCAGGATGTCGAGGGCTTCACGGTCGATCCGATCAGGGACAACGGTTGGTGAGTCCCCCTGATCCATGCGTTTAAAGCGTGAATCGGTTGGGACATTCGTAAAATGGATGGTGCCTTCGGCATCGATATATTGGTAAATCTCTGCTGAACGGGTCTGAGAAGGAAGTGCAATCAGGAAAAAAAGAAGGCCGAAAACCCCAAAAATACGCATAAAATCTCCTCATTAGGGAAGATATCATTGCATGGAAATTCTGTCAATTCATCTCAAACTTACTTAGAGCTTGCTCGATGTGCCGATTTTTTCTGACTTGAAAGTGCCGTGAAACGGGATTATATAAACCATAGACGATTAGAAAAGGAGGTGTTCTCATGCAGGCAGACCGATTTACGCTCATGGCGCAAGAGGCTTTGGCGGATGCGCAGAAAAATGCACAATCCTATCACCACCCGCAGGTGGACGAGGCCCATCTTGTTTTGGCTTTGCTGGATCAACAAGGTGGCGTCGTGCCTTCGATTATTAAAAAAACAGGTGTGCCTTTGGAAGGATTGCGGTCGAAGCTCATCGAACGCTTGAAAAAACGACCGACGGTTTCCGGGGCGGGGGTATCCGGCGGTCTTCAGGTCAGTCCGCAGCTTGCGGGATCGATTCAGAAGGCTGAAAGAGAAGCCGCTGATTTAAAAGACGATTATATCAGCACGGAGCATCTTTTCCTTGTGTTATTGGATTTAAAAAACGAGACGGCGTCATTATTGCGCAGCGAAGGACTTGATCGCAAAAAGGTTCTGTCTGCTCTGAAAGAGATTCGAGGCGGAAGTCGTGTGACGGATCAAAATCCGGAAGATAAGTATGAAGCCTTGGCGCGTTATTCACGAAATTTGAATGATCTGGTACAAAAAGGCAAATTGGATCCCGTGATTGGTCGGGATGAGGAAATACGCCGTGTGATTCAAGTGCTTTCCCGTCGCACAAAAAATAATCCGGTCTTAATCGGAGAAGCCGGGGTGGGTAAGACGGCCATCGCGGAAGGATTGGCGCAGCGCATTGTTTCGGGTGACGTGCCGGAGGGTTTGAAAAACAAACGGGTGCACTCGCTGGACATGGGGGCCTTGATTGCCGGGGCGAAATTTCGCGGGGAATTTGAAGATCGTTTGAAGGCCGTCATTAAAGAGGTTGTGGCGGCCGAAGGTGCGATCATTCTTTTTATTGATGAATTACATACCTTGGTGGGCACGGGTGCGGCCGAAGGTGCGATAGATGCCTCCAACCTGCTTAAACCGGCCTTGGCGCGCGGAGAATTGCGCACCGTCGGTGCAACCACGGTCGATGAATATCGAAAGCATATTGAAAAAGATCCGGCGCTTGCGCGGCGTTTTCAAGCGATTATGGTGGACGAGCCGAATGTGGATCAGAGCATCTCTATCTTGCGCGGTTTGAAAGAACGCTACGAAGTGCATCACGGTGTTCGCATTCAGGATTCGGCCATCGTGGCGGCGGCCGTCTTGTCTCATCGTTATATTACGGATCGGTTTTTACCGGACAAAGCCATTGATTTGATTGACGAGGCCGCCTCCCGTCTGCGCATGGAGATCGATTCGATGCCGACAGAATTGGATGAAGCGGAGCGCAAAATCCGGCAGCTTGAAATTGAGCGTGAAGCGGTCAAAAAAGAAAAGGATGAGGCTTCTCAGGCGCGTTTGAGAGAGATTGAAGAAAAGCTGGTCGATTTGAAAAAGGCCTCCGAAGCATTGTCCAAACAGTGGAAGTCTGAAAAAGAGGTGATTCAAAAGATTCGGGCCTTAAAGGAAGAGATTGATGCGACACGTCAAGAGGCCGAACAGGCCGAACAGCAGGGGGATCTGGGCCGTGCTGCGGAGTTGCGTTACGGCAAGGCTCCCATGCTGGATAAAAGACTTTCGGAGGAAAATGAACGCCTGCGCGCATTACAATCCGAAGCCTCCATGCTGAAAGAAGAGGTCGGTGAGGAGGATATTGCGGAGATTGTCTCGAAATGGACGGGCATTCCGGTGACACGCATGGTTGAAGGGGAGATTGAAAAACTCCTGCACATGGAAACACGGCTTCATCAGCGGGTTGTGGGGCAGGATGAGGCGATTAAGGCTGTTTCGGATGCCATTCGCCGGGCGCGCGCGGGCATCGCCGATCCGGATCGCCCCTTGGGTTCTTTTATTTTATTGGGTCCGACCGGTGTTGGAAAGACGGAGACGGCGCGGGCTTTGGCGGAATTTCTTTTTGACGATGAACAAGCCATGATCCGCATTGACATGTCGGAATACATGGAAAAACACAGCGTTTCCCGTTTGGTGGGCGCGCCGCCCGGTTACGTCGGGCATGAAGAAGGCGGGCAGTTGACCGAAGCGGTTCGAAGAAGACCGTATGCCGTCATTCTTTTTGACGAAATCGAAAAGGCCCACCCGGAGGTGTTTAATATTCTGCTGCAAGTTTTGGATGACGGACGTCTGACCGACTCGAAGGGCCGCACCATTGATTTTAAAAATACCGTGCTCATGATGACCTCGAATATCGGCAGCCAGGAAATTCAGGACTTGGCGGAAAATGAAAAAGAGATGCGGGATGTGGTCTTGCAGGCGCTCCGGGCGCATTTTAAACCCGAATTTCTGAATCGTGTGGATGACATTGTTATTTATCATCCGCTCCAGATGGCGCAACTGGAAAAAATCGTTGAAATCCAGATTGGCTTATTGAAACAGCGTTTAAGTGAGAAGCAGATCCGGCTGAGTTTGACGCCGGAGGCACAAAACCACCTTGCGCGGGAAGGCTATGATCCGGTCTATGGCGCACGTCCCTTAAAACGCGTGATTCAAAGGGATTTACTGAACCCCTTGTCTCTTAAACTGATTGACGGCAGTGTGCAGGCCGGAGATGAAATTACTGTGGATTTTGAAGAAGGGCAGCTTATTTTTCGTTGACAAATTTCCGGGAGATATGGTAGACAGTTCACCTAATTCCCCTACCGTCTCTCCCGGAGCAATGCATGACACGCGATATTTTTTTAGTCCATCATGACCCCGTCTTTCTGAGCGATTTCCAAGAAAAACTGAATCATAACGGGACGCGTATCACTCCACTCGAAACGGAGGAAGCCCTTTCTAAAATTGTAGACTGTCCGGAGTCTGTCGTTGTCATTGATGTTGAAAACGGCTGGGATCGAGCGATGCGGACTTTGGAAACCTTAAGAAACGAAGGCACGCTGTTTTATGCGATCCTTTCTTCAACGGCCTTGCTGGAAAGGACGATGCCTCAAATTGATGCCGCATCCGAGCAACTGGCGCTCAAGGGCGCACCCCAGCGCCGGAACCGGCGAAAATCAGATCGCATGGGAGAACCCAACTTTGCCGAGTTGCTTGAAAAGCGCCTGGCGGGTTTTGTCAAAAAAATCAAAGCCTCCGATGGAAATAATCTATACGATCTCTTGATTCAGGAAGTGGAAAAGCCTTTGATTAAGCTGGCTTTGCAAGAGACTGGCGGCAACCAGGTCCAGGCTTCGCAATTGCTGGGCATGCACCGTAACACACTTCGAAAAAAAATGAAGGAATTAAAAATTCCTTCGGCCAAAAAAGCCCTTCGTTAAATTTTCGGTTCTCTGCCCACATCATCTTGTTTTTTCATGCATTACTTTAAATTGAGTGCGTGCCATTTTTGCCGCATTCTTAATATGGATTTTTCCTGAGTGATTTCATGAAGGGAAGGGATGAGCACCCAGGATAGATCATGGGATTCTTCACTGATCCGGACCTTTTCAGATCCCACGGCCTGCAAGACAAAGCGGATGTCATAATGATGATGGGCGGCCTCCCGGCGATTTTCCGGGATGCGGTGGATGTCGATGTCAAAAATATCGCTTAAAAGGGGGATGATGTGATTGAGTCCGGATTCTTCACGGGCTTCGCGCAGGGCGACCGATAATACATCGCTTTGACCGTCGGCATGTCCGCCGAGTTGCAGCCATTTATTGAGTTTCCGATGATGGGTAAGCAGCACTTTTGGGTGATCAGGATGAATAAGCCAGGCCGATCCGGTGATGTGTCCCTTGGAGAGCGTGCGGTCGAAGCAGTTTGTATGTTCCTGAATGAAGCGGGTGAAGGACTGAACGGTTTCTGTTTCTTCCGGGTATTTGTTTTGATAAGTCCGAAGCAGGGAAAGCAGGGGGTTACGGTGCATGAGGGGACTTCCTCCGTCCCGTTTTTAAAAACGGGACGGAGGAACGACAAAGGGTCATATGCCCGGATAGTTAATATATTTTCCGAGGGCTTCGCAATTTTCGTAATAATGGTGATCGAAGGTGAAGGTGTGCGTCGCTTCGTCGTAATTTTTGATTTTGGGCATCACGAGTTTTCGGTCCTTGAGACAGCCATATTCTAGGTGCTCGACGATGACTTCAGGGAAATTATAAAAAATGCTTCCGATTTCGATGCCTTCTTCGGTACAGAGATAACAGTGTCCGGAGCCTTTGATGTGCTGGCAGTCCTCCAAAATCGCGAGCACCGTTTCTTCGGTGCCCTGTCCGGCTTCCAGCAGTTCGAGGTTTTTGGTAATGCGTCCCGTGCCGGTTTTACAGGAGGTGCATTGACCGCAGGACTCCAGTGCGAGAAAGCGGGAGAAAAGCATGCCCATCGTCAGTACGCACGCTGTATTGTCCAATACGGTATAACCGCCGGAGCCGAGACCCGAGGGGATCTTTCGCATGGAGCCGTAGTCCAGGGCGGTGTCGATTTTATCGGCCGGGATGACGGCATTGGTCGGCCCTGAGAAGACGGCTTGAATATGCCGTCCCATTAACGGCCCGCCGCCGTAGACATTAATCAATGTGGAAAGCGGCGTGCCCAGGGGCAACTCGTACATGCCGGGGGTTTTGACATCGCCGGTGAGGGTGAAGATCATTGTGCCGGGCGAATCTGCGGTGCCGATGGATTTAAACCATTCCGGCCCGTTTTTCATGATATAAGGTACGGTGGAGAGGGTTTCGGCATTATTGACGACGGTCGGCTGATCATGCAGTCCGACAAAAACGGGAATGATGCCTTTTGCGCGCGGCCAGGGCGGTTTGCCTTCGATGACTTCCAGTTGTGCGCGATCTTCCCCCAAAAGATAAGAATCGGGGCCCAGGGCGATTTCGATTGGAAAATCAAGGCCTTTGCCGAGCACATTGTCTCCGAGGAATCCGGCCAGGCGGCATTCCTGAATGGCGCGCTTGAGAATGTCGATTTCCCGTTTGTAGATTTCCTTGATGCAGATAATGGCGTTGACGGTGCCGATGGCGTAGGAGGCGATGACCATACCTTCAATCAAGGCATAGGGATTTTTATTAATCAGAAAGCGGTCTTTGTAGGTGCCGGGTTCGCCTTCGGAAAAGTTGCAGACCAAGTAGCGTTGGGGTTCGAGACCATGTGCGCCGCACTGATTGTTCCGGACGCCGTCCCATTTGATCCCGGCGGGAAATCCCGCACCGCCCCGGCCGCGTAAAAAAGATTTTTTAATGACATCGATAATTTGCGCCGGTGTCATGTCCATCGCTTTTTTTAGCCCTTCGAAGCCGCCGATCTTCAGGTAGTCTTCAAGTGTGGTGAAGGGTTCGTCGTGCCGAAGCAGGATTCGCTGCGATTCCAAAGTTTTCTGATCGATCATCATGAGGTTCTCCAGTTTTTTTCGGTGGATTATATTGAATCACCCATCGAAAGGCAACCTGCTTTCGGTGCTTTTTAAACGGAAGACGATTTCAGCCGTGGTGCGGTTTCGGTGCCATGAAGACGAGTACGACCAAGCGTTTTCCTGAGGTATTGGTGACGCCGTGCGGCTGCCCTGCCGGGGCAAGAACGGATGACCCGGCGGAGACGGTTTCGATTGCTTCTCCCACTTGAAAGCGCCCTTCGCCTTCAAGCACGGTGTAGATTTTGTCTTCACCGTCGTGCGCATGGACCTTCTGGCGTTGATCCGCTTCGAAACAATAAAGATCGCAAAACATGCGGTCGGTGTTGAAAAGGTTTGTTTTTTTCATCTTTTCCGGGGAAAAGGTTTTCATTTTTTCAAAGGTTTTGATTTCCATTATTCCTCCATCCCTGAGCTGAAATTATAAAAAATTGGCGTCAACGAGCAGAAAAAACCGTGAGCAAATTTCGCCGATGATGACCATCATCATGGCGACATAAAGCAGACCCGTGGCGGACATTGTGGCCCGGTCTCTTACGGTGAATACGATCATCGGGGCCAGGATGAGCGGGCCGACCATGCCGATGAGTAATCGAATCCAAAGATAGAGTCCTTCAAAATTTCTTAAAAGCAGGGCATTCACCAGTCGTTCCGTGGGTGAGAACAAGAGCGTGCTGAGCAGGGCCACTGCGGCTTCGACAAAAACAAGGATCATGAAAATATTGACAAGATGTTTGAGCGGGACAATCGACAACCCGGGCCGGGTGAGGTAGCTGTGGCCCAGTAACATGGCCAGTACTCCGGCCCCTAGAAGCAGCGCCGAAATAAGGAAGTAGATTGAAAGCGAAAGCATGCGTGCCGTGCCTGAGTCTTCCGGCAGGTAATACATTGCGCTGATCAGGATGGCGATGGCGCCCAAGCCTGTGGCGACAAGGAGCAGCGGACGGCTATGGTGCGGATGGCGAAACCAGAGTCTCAGATTGTAGACAAATAAGATCAGGATGAAGGCGGCAAAAAAGAAAAGCATGGCTCCGGCCAAGCCGGGTTCGAGAAAAAGCCGTGACCATTCTGACCACGCAATGGGGAAAAGCAGGATGCCCAAGATGACGGTCAGTAAGAATACAATCCCGTTTGTGCGGTAAAATGCGATACCGACGGTTTCGAGGGAGGGGAGGGACATCAAAAAGGCACCGCCGACCGCTAACTGGCTAAAGACGAGAAATACAATTTCTTGAATACGTGCCAAGCCTTACGCCAACCCGATTACGTAACCGGTTCGTCGGTCTCCTCTTCTTGGCTTGCTGTGGCCAAAACAGGGGATCCGTGATGATGAACCAGCAACCAGGCGCCTTGTCGGCGTTCAAAGACATTTGTGGAAAGCACGCGGCCTTCAAGCCATTTTCCATTGTCTTTTGTGGCAATGGTTTCATTGCAAACCGTCCAGGCCAGATCTGCTTTGACGGTGACGTCAAGCAGGCAGACTGAAAACTTAATTTCATGGGTGTGGTTAAAGATAAGCACCCAACTGTCGCGCACATCCGGCCAGCCGCGGCAAATTTCCCATCCGGGATGAACACATTTGACATAATCATCCTGGAGCCAAAGGTTATCCATTTTTTGGATGTCCAGGGTTTCAAATGCGTCATAAAATATTTTGTTTGCTTCCTGAACTGAAGCGATATCACGATCAATCATAGATGCTTTTATCGATGTCTCGGACATGGCTAATGCCTTTCGTTCGGGAAATGTGGAGTGGTAATCATTATGTATAGCCCACTTTGGCCGTATAGGTCAACGAGAACTTTTCCCATTTAAAATCCGGTTTCTAGGTTCAACGCCTTCAGGCATCAAAGCTGTTTTCTCCGTTGACAACTTCGTGCCCCTTTCATAGAATCGATTGCACGCATATCCATACGATCCGGTATACCAAAGTTATCACGGTGAAGTTATCACGATAAGGAGAATGGCATGCCCAAAGAAGCCGAAAAAGAGATCACGTCCGTCTTGCATGAAAATCGTTTGTTCAAAGCAGCCGCTGATTTCAGCAAACACGCGCATGTGAAAAGCCGTGCCGCATATAACCGCTTGTACAAGCGCGCTGAAAAAGATCCGGAAGGTTTTTGGGGGGAACTGGCGAAATCCGAACTGCATTGGTTTAAACCCTGGAAAAAGGTCTTGGATTGGAAGCCGCCTTTTGCAAAATGGTTTGTGGGCGGCACGACGAATGTGTCCTATAATTGCCTTGACCGGCATTTACAGGGGCCGAGAAAAAACAAAGCGGCGATTATTTGGGAGGGAGAGCCGGGTGATTCACGCACGCTGACCTATCAAGACCTGCATCGTGAAGTGTCGAAGTTTGCGAATGTGCTCAAAAGTAAAGGTGTCAAAAAAGGAGACCGCGTGGCGCTTTACATGCCGATGGTGCCGGAGCTTGCGATTGCGATGTTGTCCTGCGCACGTATCGGTGCGACCCACTCGATTATTTTTGGCGGCTTTTCTTCGGCGGCACTGCGGGACCGCATCAACGATGCGGAAGCAAAGTTGGTGGTCACCGCCGACGGCGGACATCGCAAAGGGGGCGTCATTACCCTGAAAGATAAAGTGGATGAAGCCCTCAAAGATGCGCCGAGTGTTGAAACCATGGTCGTGGTCAAACGCACGGGCAATGCGGTGAAAATGGAGTCCGGGCGCGATTTTTGGTGGGACGATCTCATGAAGACGGCTTCTGCGGATTGCAAAGCGACGGCGCTCCATGCCGAACACCCGCTTTTTATTTTATACACCAGCGGAACCACCGGAAAACCGAAAGGGGTCGTGCATACCACAGGCGGTTATCTCTTGAGCGTCACCGTGACTTCGAAATGGATCTTTGATTTAAAAGACGAAGATACCTACTGGTGTACCGCGGATATCGGTTGGGTGACCGGACATTCCTATATTGTCTACGGGATTCTTTCAAACGGTGCGACTTCACTCATGTATGAGGGGGTCCCCACTTATCCCGACCCGGGCCGTTTTTGGGAAATCGTTGAAAAATACCGCGTGAATATTTTTTATACCGCGCCGACCGCCATTCGCGCATTAAGCAAGTTAGGCAAGAAATGGCCCCAAAAATACGATCTCTCCAGTCTTCGTCTTTTAGGGACAGTGGGTGAACCCATTAACCCTGAGGCCTGGATGTGGTATCACAAAGTTATCGGCGGCGGCCGCTGTCCGATCGTGGACACCTGGTGGCAGACGGAGACCGGGGCCATTATGCTTTCGCCGCTTCCGGGTGCCATCCCGACAAAACCCGGTTCTGCGACCCTGCCCTTTCCCGGGATTTCGGCCGATGTTGTCAACAAAGCGGGGAAATCCGTGCCTGCCGACGTCGGCGGTTATCTTGTTATTAAACGCCCCTGGCCATCCATGTTGCGCACCGTCTGGCGAAACCCGAAACGCTACAAAGAAACCTACTGGTCGGATATTCCGGGGGTTTATTTTTCCGGAGACGGTGCACGCAAAGACAAAGACGGCTATTTTTGGATCATGGGCCGTGTGGATGACGTCATGAATATTTCCGGTCACCGCTTGGGCACAATGGAGGTCGAATCGGCGCTTGTTTCGCATGGGAAAGTTGCGGAGGCCGCTGTCGTCGGCGCACCGGATGAAGTGAAAGGCACCTCGATTTGCGCCTTTGTGACTTTAGAATCGGGGCAAAAACCGAGTGAAGCCTTTAAAAAAACATTGAAAACGCATGTTGTGAAAGAAATCGGGGCGATTGCGCGTCCCGATCAAATCCGTTTTACCGACAACCTTCCCAAAACCCGCAGTGGAAAAATCATGCGCAGACTGCTTCGGGACATTGCCGCAGGTCGTGAAAGCATCGGTGATACCTCAACACTCGAAGACTACACCATATTAGCCAAACTGCGCCATGACGATGAGTCTTAGTGCGTGAGTAACCGCCCCCGTAGCTCAGGCGGATAGAGCAGTGGTTTCCTAAACCGCGTGCCGGGTGTTCGACTCACCCCGGGGGCACTTCCTCCCAATGGATTTATGATGCAAATGCGGGTTCAAATGCCACGAATGCGGTATTTGAACCCGCTGGTCCTGCCGCGGGGCTTGACAAAAGTTTTTAATAGTGAATATAAAAACAAATACGGCATGTCCTTTTTTGGAATATTTCAATATTTAATGTGAAAAGCGACTATTGAAGGGCGCTGTCTTACTGGTATTTTTTCGGCCATATCCCTGAGGCGTAAAACATCCGATGATTAGGGCGTGTCGACATTCAACATGCAAGGCGTTTTTTCGGCTCTTTTTCGCCCTGACGGCGTGGGTTTTTCATTTCAATGTCTTGCATTGCGCAGAAAAACCGCCTTGTCAGGACCAAAAATTTTTCAAAAAAACGGCCTCCCAGTTGAATGTCGACACGCCTTAGTGAAGTCCTTAAATCTTCGCGCTATTTTGGTTTCAAAACCAACAAGATGTTCTCGTCAAACCATTCAATCTGATTCGTATTCTGAAACCGCTCCTTCACGTTTTTTTGAAATGTTTTTAATGCTTTGTCCAGCTCATCTTTTTGATAGAGAGAGAATGTGGAATAGTGTCTTGCCTTTACTTTCTCGACAAGCTGTTCCAGAGCGGCCTCCCGTTTATATCTAAAGACCTTGGCAACTTCCAAACGCAGTGAATTGTCCGATTGAATCCACTGTTCCATTTCATCTAGTTCGTACAAACGATTTTCTTTTTCAGAAAATAACGGAAAATATTGCCCCCAGATGTTCCTATTATTTTGACTCCTTAATCGTGTATAGATGAAAATTGTGCCTTCTTCTTTAAGCACTTTGGCATATTTTCCTATAAACTTCACAAAGTCAAAATGATGTATGGCATTAAAGGTTAAAATGCAGTCCATTGAATTGTCTTCCAGTGGAATATCATCTGCATCTGCTTTAATCGTCTTGAAATTGCTGATCCCCTGGCTTTTCAGGTAGTCCGAGAGATTTTCAAGCATCTCTTTGTTCATATCGATGCAGGTTAAATGGAGGTTATTGATCTGCTGAAAGAGCAGCAAGTCATAACGTCCCGTACCGCACCCAATGTCTGCAATCTTGGGTTCGGTCAGCTTCCTCAAGTTTTCGACAATGAAGGAGATTGGTTCCATATCTGTTGTACGTACCTGTCTGTAATTTGAAGCTATTTTTGAAAAGTGCTCATCCATCGTTCTAACTGCACACATCGTTTATTCCTTTTGCCAAGCGGTAAAGATTAAGATCAAACACTGCATCGGCTTAATTCCCTGCGATAAACGCCTCAGTCATTTTATGCGCTTCGTCGTCGGTGAATTGTTTGGGTGGGTGTTTGCAGAAATAGGCGGAAGGGGCCGTTAAAATACCGCCCTTTTTGCGATCAAGTGCAAGTTTTGCACATCGGATGGCATCAATCGCCACACCCGCCGAATTGGGTGAGTCTTCGACGGAAAGACGCAGTTCGATATTCATCGGCACATCGCCAAAGAGTTTTCCTTCCATTCGGATGAAGCAGACCTTGTTGTCGTTTTGCCACGGAACATAGTCACTTGGGCCGACATGGATATTGTCACTTTCAAGTCGCTTGGCCGTCACCGCTTGCACGGCTTCCGTTTTGGACTCTTTCTTGGATGCGAGGCGTTCATGATCCAGCATATTCAAAAAATCGGTATTGCCGCCTGTATTGAGTTGATAGGTTCTCTCCAACTTGACCCCACGTTTTTTGAAGAGGTCGCACAGGGTGCGATGCGTAATTGTTGCGCCCAATTGCGCCTTGATGTCATCGCCGATAATAGGAAGATTTTTTTCTTTAAAACGTTTTGCCCAGAGTGGATCGCTGGCAATAAATACCGGAATATTATTCACAAAGGCCACATCGGCTTTCAGTGCGAGATCGGCATAAAAGCGGCTGGCTTTTTCAGAACCGACGGGGAGATAGTTCAACAGGATGTCAGTGCCTGTTTCCTTGAGTATCTTCACAATTTCTTCTCCGCTTGCTTCTGCGGCATCGGACACCACAAAGGTCCGTTTTGGGTCATAGTTCTTCATGTGTGATGCAACCCCGTCAAGCATCTTGCCCATGTGAACGGTGACACCCGCTTTTGGAAGGTTGGGACAGAAAACGGCTGTACAGTTCGGGGCGGAAAAAATCGCCTCGTGCACATCAAGCCCGACTTTGCGCTTGTCAACATCGAAGGCCGCAACGATCTCGATATCACCCGGTTTGTAGCCGCCGATTTCCCAATGCATCAGTCCGATTGATTCCTCCGAGCCTTTATCTTGGCAATACTGTATTCCTTGTATCAGGGAGCTGGCACAGTTTCCAACTCCGACAATGGCAATCTTGATCTTTTTCATAGTTTCATCTTCTTCCTTTCTTGTTTCTCGATGAGTATGTTCTTTTCGCTCCCCCATGCCCCATACGATCTGATGACGTCGTTACGATAACGTCTTGAAGATGGATTCCCTGTTTTTTTGTGTGGCGGTCGGCTTGAGCGCTTGTATGATTCAAATGATGAAATCTTATAAACTAAAGCCCCTCATCATCAAGATGAGATCACTTGGTGTGTCAGCTCGATTGAGCGAAGGTTTAAGCGATGTTTAAGACCGTTAACCCGGGTGCGGCGGCACACCAACTTTTCATTTTCAACTCGGACAGTCGAAGAGGCCTTTAAGCCCGAATTTAGCAAGGATGAGTCAAAATGACAACACAAAAAATCAGTCCATCCAAAAACAAACCATCAATGCCGGTGTCGATATCGCAAAATCCCAATTCGATCTTTTTCTGCATGAAACAGAAAGCCAACCGTTACCCAATTTCTGGCATTATTGCTCGAATGAGTGTTCATTTTTGATCCTGGCTTTTCTGGCCTTCGTTAGCGTTCGCTCGGGAATATTTATATGAAGTCAGAAACGCAAGTGCTTCGCCCTGTGCGGTCTAAAAAACAGGCAATATGTCTATTGCCATTTTTTCTAGAAAATTGTATAAAGAAATCTTTTTCAGAAGAATTTTTAAGCAATCCCAAATAATTTAGGCGTATTCCATTGTGGTTTTGCTCACTACGGCAGCATGAGTCCACATGGCTATGCATTCTTGCCTGATTCATCTTATGATTTAAACCTAGGATATCCCATGAAAAAGAGAATGATCGAAAAAAAAGGCTTGCGGCAGCTAATGGCGATTTTCGGAAGCGTTTGGATTTCTTTGGTGCTTCTGCTAACAGTCGCGCACGCACAAGGGACGGTTTCTAAATCAACAAACAACACGCTTTTGGCCATTGCATCGACGATTTTTGTCGTCCTCGTGATCGGCGGTTTTCTCTGGTACATGTACCGGCTGCAAAATAAATTTTTTGACGGCTGTCAAAAAGAAAAGCACATGTCGCTTTTTTTTGAAAGCCCGGCGGGGCTTCCTTCAGGTACGGTTCGATCTGTACTGGCGCTGATTATAGTCACGATTTCGATTTATTTTGTTGTCATCGGCACCTTTATCGGAACGGGATTTCCGGAAACATTGACGACGGTCTTGGGCACGGTGATCGGATTCTATTTTGGTGCGCGGTCCAGTGCAAAAGGCACGGATGAAGCACAACGCAACCAGATCAAAGGGTATCAGCAAGACCGTGACGCGGCGCTCTCTGATCAAGCCGGGACACTTGTCAAAAAAATTGAAAAAGGCATCACGATGACAAAGTTGGCCGTTGGCTTGCTGCCGGAGGATTTGAAGAAAAAATATTCCGGCGTCGTGGGCAAGCTCGAGCAAGGTTTGAGCTCGGCCAAGGATCTTTCAAAATTAGGCAATGCGGTTCAGGCCGTGCAAAAGGCGAAGGATGTCTTTGATGACTTTCGAAAAGACAATCCCGTTAAAAATATTGTGCAAAAGGCCGGCCTCTCTTTTGCCGGTGTGCTCGGCGGGTCCATTCCCCCCGTGGCGATTATTGCCGGGGTTGTGAGCGTGGGCACGGCTTTGGCGGGGGTCGCTTATCAAAAATGGAAATCACGGATTTTACACGCCCCGTTTTCCCCGGCAGACACGCCGCTTAAAATTGTCGATGCCAATACGGGATTTACACTCTTTCTCCAGAGTCCGATTTTCAAAAACGCATTCATGCCCGAACTCGAAGACAACGACCGTCCTTTTATCGGTGCGGCCGTCGAGAAATTTTTGGGCTTCGCTGATAAAACAGCACTTTGGGAACAATACAAAGATCGCTTTGAATCGATCGAGGCATTTGAAGCCGGTTTGGAAGAATTTCGGCGCGCAGCAGTGGATCTTGAACTGAAAAACGAAATCGCGCCCGAACTGCTTGCGGAAGCAGGCGGCTATGAAAATTTTATGGCCGACATCGATAAAATTCATGGCAACCCGGAGGCGAAAGCCGATTTGGACGCGGTCTTCACCGTGTTCCAGGGTTTGCAGCAAAAAGGAGAACCGGTAAAAGCGATTTTCCAAAAGGTTCGCGAGGAGATCGACACATGAGCGCACAGAACAAACGACAACGCATCTTCATCGGCCTCTTGTGCGTGCCGTTCTTGTTTGCGGCCTGCAACCCCGCTTTAAAAGGATTAAAAACAGCGAAGGCTGATTTTGAAAAACAGGATTATGCCGCGCTTGCCGCAACGGACATCTCTTGCGAATCCTCGGACAAGGGCTGCAATCAACTTCATCTTATCAAGGGGGACGCCTGTTTTCGTCTCTCGAAAAAAGGCGTTGACCCTGCGAAGCACTATGCTTGCGCAGTCACGCATCTGGAGACCGGCATTGCACAAACCCGCGACTGGCAAATGAAGGATCTTAATCTCAATCGTGCACAAACCTATGAAAACCTGCTGGAGTCGATTCGGCTTTTGCAGGATACGAAGAAAGGTGCGGCGGCCCGGCAACTGACGGAGAAGCTTGTGAATACGGCGCAAGCGTTTCTCCGGATCGAGCCGGGACATCTCGGCGGAATTTATTTTTTGAACAGCGGAGCCTATACACTGCTTCGCTCCGAACTCTTGCGCCAAAGCAATCCGCAAAAATTGTGCGTGGATCTCAATCGCATCCTTCAGTCCTTAAAAAACAACGAACCCGGGACATCGGGGACGAAGTATGCACCGAATTATGAACGTCTGCGGCTGGATGTGAACGCGGCAAAAGGAACGGTCACCGGATGTTCGTAACACTTTTTACCCTATAAAATTAGAGAAGGATCATGTCTTTTACACGCGGTTTAAAGTACGGTTTTCCCTTAATGCGCGGAGACGATATCCTTGCCGTGCAGCATCGCTTGCGGGAGATGGGGCAGAGTCCCGCACTCGTTCCGGACGGACTCTACGGTGCGGTGACCAAGGCGGCGGTCATGCGCTTCCAGAAGACGCATCAACTTGTGCCGGACGGCATTGTGGGGCCGAGAACGTGGGCCGTCCTCTTTGAATCGTCCACCCTTGATTCAGCATCTGACAAGGTTTTGACTGTCTTAGAGGATTTGAAAAAACCGCATGGATTCCGTGATAGCGTGAGCTGGAAACTTTCCTCCGAAGGCATCCTGATTGCGGGAAAGAAAAGGCCCGAGGACACGGGGGGGAAACCCGTGACGGTACGAAGAATATGGGAGCGTTTCGGGGATGACATTACGGAATGGTCCGCAAGCATCGGGGTCCCGGTCGAACTGATTGTTGCGACCATCTGCACGGAATCCGGCGGTGATCCTTCCGCTGTGCGGGAAGAACCGGGATATATTTCGGACGAGCGCACCCCGAATAAAGTGTCTCCAGGCTTGATGCAAACCTTGATTTCCACGGCACGCGATGCCCTTGGGGATGATAGCATTGACCGGAACTGGTTATTGGAGCCGAACAATGCCGTCCGGGCGGGAGTTGCCTATATTGCCCGGCAGTGGCGTGTGACCCACTTCGATCCCCCCAAGGTTGCCTGTGCCTACAATGCCGGTGGTGTTTATTATAACGCAAGTGATAAAAATCGCTGGAAGATGCGACAATATCCGATCAATAGCGCCGAGCACGCAGATCGTTATGTAAAGTGGTTCAATGATTGCTTCCGTCTGTTTGCGGAAGAGGACATCAGCCCGGTGATGAGCTATTTTAAGTATCTCCGACCTTAAAGAAAGAGGAAGCGAATGCGAGGAGAAATAACGGCATCTAGTTTGAACATGCGTGATCAGCCGGATCGCTCCGGAAAAATTCTGGGGCGTCTGCCGCGCGGGGCGCAGGTTGAGATACTTGAAAAACAGGGCGGTTGGCTCAAAATTTCATACCAAGCCGGTTCGGCTTTTGTTTCAGGCAGGTATGTGCGTGAAATTAAAAAATCTCCGGAAGGGGATTTTTATTGGCAAAAACCGGCCTTTCAGGCCTTGCCGCTTCCGGGAGATCCGATTGATTTACGGGCTTTGGCGCGGCAGAAGCGCATCGCAGAGGTTTGGAACCGCTACGGCAACCTGCTTTCGGTTTTAAGTCAAACGATGGGCATTGAAGTGGGTTGTGCTGTCGCGGTTTTGTTTGTCGAGAGCGGTGGGGAGGGGTTTGGTGCCGACGGGCGACCCGTTATCCGTTTCGAAAATCATCAGTTTTGGAAATATTGGGGCAAAAACAATGCCGATGTTTTTAATACCCATTTCAAATTCAGTCCTTCCGCCCGCTGGAAAGGGCACCGCTTTCGCAAAAAAAAGAACGGGCCCTGGGAAGACTTTCACGGCAATCAGAAAAAAGAATGGCGTGTGCTTAATTTTGCGCGAAAGCTGGATGACAGCGCCGCGTTAAAATCCATGAGCATGGGTGCGCCGCAGATCATGGGCTTTAACTACAAAAAAATCGGTTACGCCACCGTTCAGGACATGGTTGCTTTTTTCAGCCGTGATATCCGCTATCATATTTTCGGTCTCTTCGATTTTATGGATAACGCGATGGTCGAGGCCCTGAAAAAACAGGATTTTACGGCTTTTGCAAAACGCTACAACGGCCCGGGCCAGGCGGCAATCTATGGCGGAAAAATTCAGGAATTTTATGAAGCTTTTCGGTCTCTTCGCCTTTAAATTTTTCCCGCTCCGTAACGGAGTTTTTCTTCTTATTTTTTTGTAATTCTTGAAAAATTATAGGCTGTTCCGGAAAAGCGGCTGTGTTATCCTCATAAGTCTGCGATTTTAAAATATCGAATGCCCGATAATAAAGTGCATTTTTAGTATAGTCCGCTTGACAATGTAGAATTGAGCGGGTAACTTATGATCTCGTTTGCTGAGGGGGGAGCCGCTTATTGTCTGCTTGAGCGTGCCGGGATTGCGTGATCCAGTATGGTCGACTCTGCTTTAAATCACATTGCCGCACAACTTAATCAGTTTTTAAAAAATAAATTTGATTTAGGGGAGGATGTCGTCGTGCTTTCCAATATTTTGGAGCAGGACGGCAATGTGGGGCCTCAGGTCAATAACAAGCTGCTTTTATTCCTCGTCAATATTGAAAAGGACGCCGTTCCGGGTCGGATCAACAATGGCACGGTGGCGGGATCGGAACACATTGTTGAAGGGTATCCGCCTGTTTTTTTGAATCTGTACGTCATGGTGGCGGCGCACTTTAATCAATATTCCGAAGCCTTGAAATTTATTTCAAATGCCATCGGTTTTTTTCAACGGCGGCCTCTGTTTGACCACCGAAATTCACCCGATCTGAACCCTGAAATCGATCGCCTTGTTTTGGATATCGAAAACCTTGATATCAAGGATTTGAGCACCTTGTGGGGGGTTCTGAGTGGAAAATACCTGCCTTCGATTTTATACAAAATACGCATGGTGACCTTTGATTCGGGCGACATTAAAACCCGGGTTCCCAGTTTCAAACAACCGCAAACTTCGGCGAATGAGTCATAAATGGGATCTTATCAGCCACTATTTCATCTTGCGGTGCACCATCTTTTTTTTGACGAGGCCCTTTGTTTGAATCTCGCATTTGTGCCGACGCAAAGTTCGGCCTCCCTCCTTCAAAGAATCGGCCTGCTGACGCGCAATACCGCAAATGGCATCGGTGTATTTTACGATGATGCGCAGATTGAGGCATTGGAACATTATGTGAACGACCTTGAGGTGCCTTTATCGTTTCAATACAAGATTTTTTCTAAAGACCCTTTGTTTAAGAATTATACGGAAGCCCCGGCCTATAAAGACGACACCCTGCTTTATTTTGACAGTCGCAAGGCCCGGACGGAGGGGGAGCATGTTTTTCGTTTGCACACCTCGGATACTGTTTCGGAGGCCGATTTTAAAGCCATCGCATCGCCCCCGCTGGTCGATATTTTGAATAAAAAAGACCGGCGGGTGAAACCGGTGTGTGTTGTCCATATTGAGATGTCTCCTGCTTTTTTTGAAGACGGCGCGAAACGCTACACGATCAAATTCGCTGTCAGAAAAACCTATTGGAAATACTATCTGCTGGGAAGCTTAGCGGAAAAAGAAACCTATATCTCGGATCTCAATAACGAAACAGCTTTTGAATCGGGTGGAATAACAACATTGCCCGGGCGCAAGAGGGCTTTAATTTATCGATCAACACGCCCGATTGGGCTGCGGGAAAATGTACAACGGCGTTTTCAGCTCAGGGAGAAAAGTGCGGGCAACGGCAAAGTCATCATCAAACGTTTGCCGGTCGCATCTGCGGATCAGATCAATACGGAAATAATCAATGGGAAAGAGTCGGTCATATCTGAAATATATGTGAATTGTTAACTATGGAGAGGGAGAAAATATGGGACAGATGAAAACCCCCGGTGTTTACATCGTTGAAAAGAGTGCTTTTCCGAATTCTGTCGTAGAGGTTGCGACGGCGGTTCCTGCTTTTATCGGTTATACCGAACGGGCGGATAATAAAGGAAAGTCACTATTGAATAAACCTTGGCGGATTACGTCGATGGCCGAATTTTACGACTATTACGGTTTTGGTCCCAGCCCGACTTTTAAGGTCGAAGAAGCGGCGGCGGACGCAACAGACGAGCCGGCCTTTTCTTTCGGCGGCAAGGATTATGCGCTGACACAGGAGACGGGAAAATACCTGCTTTTTTACAGCATGTTGCTCTTTTTCCAAAACGGCGGCGGCCCGTGTTATATCGTCTCGGTCGGGAGCTATAAGGACAATGTTGCACCGGATAAACTCCAGAAAGGCATTAACCTGCTGGTGAAAGAGCAGGAACCTACGATGGTGGTGATGCCGGATGCCGTGCTTTTAAAACAGCCGGATTGTATTGCCGTGCAGCAAACGGCCTTGGCCCACTGTGGCGGAAAAATGAAAAACCGCGTGGCCATCCTGGATGTTTGGGACGGATTCCGGGATCGGCAGGATCCTGCGGGGGATATGATTGAAACCTTCCGCGGTGCTTTGGGCATCAATTATCTCGACTATGCGGCCGCATATTATCCCTGGGTGAATACGACAATCACACAAGACAAAGATCTAAGTAGCGCCAATGTGGCCAACAAAGATCAACTCCAGGCCCTGCTCCGAACGGAACTGGGGATTCCCGAGACCCCGCCTACGGTGGAAGATACAGACACGCCCGCTCAAAAAGCGGAAAAGGGCAAGATCATTCAGCAGGTCGAAGCGGTCAACAATATTGGCAATGACTTCGCCGACTTAGAGCCCGAAGAAGCCGCTTCAAACAAACGCCTGCTCAATAAAAGCCTGATTGCCATGTCGCCGCTTTTTGGAAAAATATTGTCTGAAATCAAGGAGGCGCTCAACCTGCTTCCGCCCAGTGCCGCGATGGCGGGCGTTTTCACGATGGTTGATAATTTGAAAGGGGTTTGGAAGGCACCGGCCAATGTGAGTCTGGCTGCCGTTGTTTCTCCAACAGTCAACATTACCCATGACGAGCAGGAAGACCTCAACGTCACCACACAAGGCAAATCGATTAACGCGATCCGTGCGTTTATCGGAGAGGGGACTCTGGTTTGGGGGGCGCGGACTTTGGACGGCAATAGTCTGGACTGGCGATATGTGAATGTGCGCCGCACTATGATTATGCTGGAAGAGTCGATTCGTCTGGCGAGCAAAGCCTATGTTTTTGAACCCAATGTCTCCAGCACCTGGACGACCATGAAAGGCATGATCCGCAACTTTTTAACCGGTATTTGGAAACGCGGCGGTTTGGCGGGCGCCAGCCCGGACGATGCCTTTAGCGTGCATGTCGGCCTGGGTGAAACGATGACGCCGGAGGATATTCTGGAAGGCATCTTGCGTATTACCGTGCTGGTTGCGATTTCCCGTCCGGCCGAGTTTATCGAGATCACATTCCAGCAGCAGATGCAGAAATCGTAAAGCGAAAGGGGATGTGTTGATACTTGTTTCGGGGATAAAATTTAAGGTTTTAAAATCGTAAATATTTATTGAATGGAGGTTTATCATGGCAGATGATGGGTCCGCGCAGTCAACCACCGTATGGCCGATGCCCAAGTTCCATTTTCAGGTGAAATGGGATACGGAAGTGATGTCGTTTCAAGAGGTCTCCGGCCTCGATATTGAGTCGCAGCCGATTGAATACCGTCACGGCGACAGTCCTCAATTTTCAACGATTAAAATGCCGGGCATTCAAAAGTCCGGCAATGTGACGATGAAAAAAGGCGTCTTCAAGTCCGACAATAAATTCTGGGATTGGTTTAATCAAATCAAAATGAACACGATTAAGCGCATCCCGGTGACCATTATCCTCTTGGATGAAGCGGGCGGCACCACGATGACCTGGACACTCGCCAATGCCTGGCCGACGAAGATTACCGGCACGGATTTGAAATCGGATGGCAATGAAGTCGCCATCGAATCGATCGAAATCGTGCATGAAGGCGTGACCATCGCAAACGCCTGAGGTGTTTGTTTTTTGAGCGAAGGTGCGGTGGAAAGGGCGGGATGTTTGTTCTTGTCTTTTTCACCGCAGGCCTGTCCGTTTTGAGGAATGGCTGATGTTCTCTTCTGATCCTTATCCCTTGCCCGCCTTTTATTTCAAGGTTGTTTTTTCTGCGACCTTGGGTTTGTCGGATACTTCTTTTCAGGAGGTAAGCGGGATCGGCTCTGAAATAGAAACCGAGTCCGTCGTGGAGGGCGGAGAAAACCGCTATATTCATAAATTGCCCAAGCCCGTGAAACATCCGAACATGGTACTCAAGCGCGGCATTGCTCAATTGACTTCACCGCTGGTTGTTTGGTGTAAGGCCGTGTTGGAGGGGGATTTTATGACGCAAATTCTTCCCATGCCCATCGAAGTTTATTTGATGAATGAAAACAAAACCCCGGTGCGCGCTTGGTCTTTTGCCAACGCTTATCCTATTAAATGGGAGGTTGATCCGTTTAATTCAACGAAGAACGAAGTGGCGATTGAAAAAATAGAACTGAGTTACAACTACTCAAACCGGACGATTTGATTTGTCATGGCGATTGAAATCAGGCAATTATTCATTAAATCCACTGTACTG
>JALUVJ010000114.1 GCA_027020665.1 Nitrospira sp. | reverse complement strand
TGAAAAATTACAAAAATTATTTGATAAACCAATTAAAGGGATGAGACTTATGAGACCGTATTCTTCATTTCGATTGGTGGCTGGAATAATGCTTCTGTTGCTGTGGACCACGCCAGGATGGAATGGTGAAAAAGGTGAGAGCAAGAAAAAATCACAGGCCATCGAATGGCTCGAGTTCTCCAAAGCCGTAGCCAGAGGAGCTAAAGAAAACAAAATGGTGGTGGTGGACTTTTATACAGACTGGTGCGGCTGGTGCAAAGTCATGGATGAGAAAACCTATGGCAATAAAAAAGTGATTGAATTTGCCCGCAAAAAACTCATCATGTCCAAAGTAGACGCCGAAAGCGACGAAACGCTAACTTATAAAGGCCAGGAACTGACCTACCGCCAATTGGCCCGTGCCTTTGGGGTTAAGGCCTATCCCTCTACGGCATTTTTAAGTCCCAAAGGCGAATTCATTACCCTGATCAGCGGCTATATACCGCCCGATAAATTCCTTCCCATTCTGGAATTTTTAGAGGGCAAACATTACGAAACCATGAAATATGAAGAGTTTCTGGAAAAAAGAAAAGCCTCGGGCGACGAATGATCCGGCTGCTGCGCCCCTTGTCGAAATTTACAGCAAACCCGAATGCCATCTCTGCGAGGTGGCCAAGGCCCAATTGCTAAAATTGCGAGAAAAAGTCCCGTTCGAATTGCACGAAGTCGATATTTCAAAAGATGAGTCGCTCCTTCGCCGTTACGGCGAACGGATACCGCTCATATTCATTAACCGGCATCTGGTGGCCAAGTATTTTATCGATGAATCCAGGTTGCTAAAACAGCTTAAAAAATATTCCAATGGATGAAACCAAACAAAATCACGATTCGGCGTCAAAGCAGGAGTTTGTCAGCAGGCTGCGGCAGGGTGACCGGAGTGCCTTCCGCAAGCTGGTGGAAACCTACCAGGACAAGGTTTACAACCTGGGTCTAAAGATTCTTTGGAACCGGGAAGACGCCGAGGATGTACTCCAGGAAACCTTTTTGAAAGTCGTGGACAAAATCGATTCATTCCGCGAGGAAAGCGATATCGGCACCTGGATTTACCGGATCGCTACCAATGCGGCACTGATGAAATTGCGCGAGCGCCGCCGGCAGCGGGGGCACCTGGCAGATCTGGCGGAGGTGGATAACCACGACATCAAGCCGACTCGCCTGGCACCGGATGCCCCGAATCCGTTTGATGAACTGCTGCAGAAGGAATCCAGGGAAATTCTGGAAAAAGCCATCGATGCCCTGCCGGATATCTACCGGGTGGTGTTTGTTTTGAAGGACATTGAAAACCTTTCCACGGATGAAATCGCCCAAATATTGGGGTTAACGCACGAGGCCATTTATTCGCGCCTGAAACGGGCGCGGATGCAGCTTCGTGAAGCGGTATTGGCAGCCTATAAAGAGAAGGAGGGAGCGCGCAACTATGTCATGTCATGAGATGCTGGAAAAAATCTGCGCCGATTTGAAAGAGGATATCGATTCCGAAGTCTGCCAGGAGGTCAAACGCCATTTAGAATCCTGTCCGGATTGCAGGGCGTATGTCGACAGCTTGAAGAAAACCGTTTACCTGTACCGGAAAATCCCGGACGAGAAATTGCCCGATGAGGTTCAGGAAAGGCTGTATAAAACGTTAAAGCTCAAAGTTTGACCGAAATCGTTCCAAATTGCATCTACATCAAAGAAACCATCATCTACGACATCACGAAGAGAGGGTGAGGAGATGCCGATTTATGAATACCGCTGCAAACACTGTGGCGAGGTTTTCGAATTGCTGCGCCGGTCCGGCGATTCCGATGAGGATATCCGCTGCGAAAAGTGCGGCCGGCCGGAAGTCGAGCGCCTCTTTAGCGCCTTTGCCACAGGTAGCAGTAGCTACACTTCTTCAGGAAGTTCCTGTTCTTCCTCAGGTGGGTTCACCTGAGCGGTTTGATGCCATCGGCCGTGGGCCGAGTTGTCTATACATAAAAAAGGCGATTCACATGGAATCGCCTTTTTTATTTTGCACGTTCGATGAATCGCCGTTCCAAAGTCAGGCATCATTGATTTTTCATC
>JALUVJ010000113.1 GCA_027020665.1 Nitrospira sp. | reverse complement strand
AGGGCGGCAATGCGGGGGATGAATTTGAACTTGATCCGGAATCTTTGAAGCAGGAAATCATTGCGGATTGCCGCGCCTTGCTTCGTGAGATGATTCGAGAGCAGAAAGAGCGTTAAATGTCTGTCAGCACCGGATTAAAAAAGAAACTTACGATTTCGCCCTGCACCGTGGATGCGGCGGGCAATATCAGTGTGGACCGTTCAAAGGCCGCTTTTGAGGTGATGCTAAATCCTGCAAACTATTCCCATTCGCTTAAAATCGGTTACGATAAAAAAAAGACCCAGGGCCAAACCGGCAGTGAATTGAAATTCAGTGCGGTGGAACCTGAAAAGGTCAGTTTCGACATCGTCATTGACGGCACGGGCGCGGTGAATTTAAGTGCGCCCGATGTCAAAACACAGGTCGAATCGCTCAAAGGCGTCGTGTACACCTATGACGGCACGCAGCATGAGCCGAACCACGTGCGATTGCTTTGGGGCAGCCTCATTTTTTTTGGCCGACTCGAAAGCCTTTCTCTCGACTACACCCTCTTCAAACCCAGTGGGGAGCCCTTGCGTGCGAAGGTGAAGCTGGCGTTTGCGGGTGCGATGAGCAAGGAAGAGGAGTCCCTGAAGGCCAATCGTTCTTCTCCTGATTTAAGCCACGTTGTCGAAGTGAAATCGGGCGACACCTTGCCTTTATTGTGTTACCGCATTTATAAAAACAGCGGGTACTATGCCGAAGTGGCGCGGGCGAATAATCTCGTGCATTTCCGTCAGATCAAACCCGGCACAAAACTCCATTTTCCGCCGCTGAGATAAAATATGCCAGAATCTCCCGCAGCCGTTGTCGGCAGTGTCATCCGCCTCACGCTCTTTAGTAACGGGGTGCAAGTCCAAGATACCGTCCGTGTCATTTCCGTCACCGTCACCGGTGAGATTAACCGGATTCCCACCGCCCGCATTCTCATGATGGATGGCGATATGCCCGAAAAGGATTTTCCTTTGAGCAATGCGGACGACTTCAAACCGGGCGCCGAAATTAAAATCAACGCCGGGTATGAGTCAGAAGAAGAGACCGTTTTTGAAGGCATCGTGATCAAACACGGCATCAGCATTTCGGGTGACAATGATGCGCAACTGGTTGTCGAATGCCGGGATAAAGCGGTGGCCATGACGATCGGCCGGAAAAATGCCAACTATGTGGACATGAAAGACAGCGATATCATTTCAAAAATTGTGGGCAATTACGCCGGCCTTTCTGCCGATGTGGATGCGACGGACACAAGCTACAAGGAACTGGTGCAATATTATTGCAGTGACTGGGATTTTATGCTTTCCCGCGCCGAAGTCAACGGTTTGCTGACGATTGTGGAAAGCGCTAAGGTCTCCGTAAAAGCCCCCGATACCGGCACGGCCGCCACCTTAAAAGTAACTTATGGCGAAGACCTGATGGAATTCAATGCGGACATCGATGCGAGGACGCAATTGAGCGCCGTCGGCACGGTCTCCTGGGATTTGGCGACGCAGGCCGTCGTCGAGCAGCGTGTCACGCCGCAAACGCTCAATAGTCAGGGCGATTTGGATTCCGCCACGCTTGCAGGGGTCGCAAGTCCGTCTTCCTTCCGCTTGCAAACCGGTGCGCCGCTGGAACCGGCCGCTTTGAAAACCTGGGCCACCGGCCAACAAATCAAGGCCGGTTTGGCGCGCATTCGCGGGCGCATGACCTTTCAGGGGACCGCCAAAGCGAAAATCGGCACCTTGATTGAGGTGGACGGTGTGGGCAATCGCTTTAACGGCAGTGTTTTTGTGAGTGCGATCCGTCATGAAATTTCCACCGGGAATTGGGAAACCGAGGCGACTTTCGGCATGTCGCCGAATTGGTTTTGCGAACGACGTGATTTGGACGCGCCGCCCGCTTCGGGTTTACTGCCGGGCGTGGGCGGATTGCAGATCGGGATTGTGATGAAGCTGGATGCCGATCCGGAAGGCGAGCAAAAAATACAAGTTTCCGTCCCCGTTTTACAGGCGGAGACCGAAGGCGTTTGGGCGCGCCTTGCCAAGTTTTATGCCTCGGACGGCATCGGGAGTTTTTTTATCCCGGAAATCGGTGACGAGGTGGT
>JALUVJ010000112.1 GCA_027020665.1 Nitrospira sp. | reverse complement strand
GGTGTATGTCGCCGATTTTTACAACCACCGCGTACAGGTTTTCGACGCGGCGGGAAAATATCTCAAACAATGGGGCGAGCAGGGAGACGAGCAGGGTCAATTCGATGGCCCGACTGCTCTGGCCGTCGATCAAGCGGGCGATATCTATGTGGTCGATTGGACCAATCGCCGCATCCAAAAATTTTCGGGAGATCAGAAATGACCGCGCGGAAGATCTCAACAGGGCTATCGTTGATCCTTTTGTGCATCAACCCGCCGCAGAGCTTTGCACTTCCGATTGAAACCGCTACCGCACTCACCCTCGGATTTCGATATTCGTTTTAAAGTCAGACCTGATGCGATAGGTATTTAGGACGCGCTCTACGATTTGACAAAATTCATTCTTATTGTTTAATATATCAACGTTTATTGATGTATAGATTGTGAGGGCAATATGATTCACGGCGATTTACAAACAGCACGTGCACATTTTTTCAAGGCACTCGGAGATCGGACCCGGCTTGATATCTTAAAGATGCTCTCTGAAAACAAAGGTTTCAGTGTCACAGAAATATATCAAGGGCTTGGTCACGCGCAGAACCTCATTTCACATCACTTGGCCTGTCTCAAAAACTGCGGTCTGGTATCTTCCGAAAAAGAAGGCAAACAGGTTTATTATCGACTGCGGAATAAAAAAATTCTCAAACTGATTGATTTCACGGACACCTACATCAAGGACATCTTGCAGTCTATTTTGCTCTGCGAGGTGGTTGCGGATGAAAAAACTGCTGACAGAAAGAAAAAAATGAAGGAGACACTGCGATGAAAGGCATCCTCTCATCGATTTCAGCACTCTTTTCTTCCGCCTGTTGTGTCGGCCCGCTCGTATTGACGGGCATGGGGGTCGGCGCCGGCACCGCAGGTTTGCTCGGAGGGCTTGCGGGTTTTGTGAAGATACTCATCCCTTTTCGGAATTTATTTATCGCGGGTGCGCTTGTTTTTCTGGCCCTTAATTTTTATAGCGTTTATGGGAAAAAACGGAAGGCTTGTCTGAACGGCAGCATCGACGGTGAAAAAAAGCTCAAACGAGATAAGATTCTGCTCTGGACAAACACGGTCGCAGTGGTTTTCTTCATCCTTTCGCCCTACCTTTTGGCAATTTAAGCATTCAAGGAATGAACTACAATGAACAAAACCACAAAAAATCTTCATTTGATTTTGAGCCTCATAGCGCCTTTGGGCCTTGTTGCTGTTCTTGTTTTTTGGCCCGGACCAATAGTGCGGTCTCTCGCCGGCTTACCGGAAGCAGTTCAGGCTGAGCAGGCGCTTCAGCACGAGCAGGTATTACTCAAAGTGGATGGCATCTCCTGTATTACCTGTCGCTGGAATATTCAGGGGAAATTACGGAAGGTGCCGGGTGTGCAATCCGCCGAGGTCACTTCAAAGCGCTTGACCTGGTGGAATCCTTTTTCGAAAACAGAAGGCAAAGCCCGGATCACTTACGAAGCGGGAGCCGTGACGGTCGATCAGTTGATCGAGGTCATTGAAGGGGCGAGCGACGCCGTTTACACCTACAAGGCTTATTTGCTTTCTGAGCAAGCTGAAAAACAGGAGAAATAAGATGAGCGATTTAATCATTGTCGGCGGCGGATCGGCCGCCTTTGCGGCGGCCTTAAAGGGGCTTGATTTGGGGGCCGGCATCGTCATGATCAATGAAGGGTTAATCGGCGGCACCTGCGTCAATGTCGGTTGTGTGCCCTCAAAGGCCCTGATCCGGGCGGCTGAGGCACATCATCGGGCATCCCATCCCTTTCACGGCATTAAACTGCACAGTGAAGTCACGGACTATAAAGCAGTCATTTCCCAAAAAGACCGGCTTGTCGAAGGCTTGCGGCAAAAAAAATACAGTGACCTCATCAAAGACCGGGCGGAAGTTGAGTACATTTCGGGCAAGGCCGTGCTGAAAGATGCCCATACCGTTGTGGTCGCAGGCCGGGAGATTTCCGGCGGAAAGATCCTCATCGCAACGGGTTCCAGTCCCTATCTTCCGCCTGTTCCGGGATTGGCCGACGTCGGCGTGATGAGCAGCACGGAGGCCTTTGAGATGACCGAATTGCCCCGAAAACTGATTGTGCTCGGCGGGCGCTACATTGCTTTGGAAATCGCACAGATGTTTTCCCGCTTCGGCACTGAAGTTACGATTCTGCAACGTTCATCGCGCATCCTGCCGGATGAGTCGCCGGAGATCACTGATGCACTCACGGGCTATCTGAGAGAAGAAGGGGTGACGATTCAGACCGATGTCTCTTTCCAGTCTGCTCGCCGTGAGGGCGATGAAATCACGCTCACCACAGAAATCAAAGGGAAAATACAATCCTTTTCCGCATCACATGTGGTCGCGGCAACCGGCCGCAGGGCCAATACAAAAGACTTGGGGCTTGAGGCCGCAGGCGTCAAAATCAGGCCGGACGGCGCGCTGGCCGTTAATGAAGGCTTAGAGAGTTCCGTCGAAGGCATCTACGGCGCGGGTGATGTCATCGGCGCGCCGCAGTTTGTATATACCGCCGCCTACGAGGGGGCCTTGGCGGCCGAAAATGCTTTAAGCGAGAAAGCCAAACACCGGGATTACCGGGCCTTGCCCTGGGTCATCTTTAGCGATCCGCAGGTAGCGGGAGTCGGCATGGATGAAAAGCAGGCCAAAGCCGCGGGCATGGATGCCCATGCCGTCACGCTATCGATGGATCAAGTACCGCGTGCGCTGGCCGCGCGGGACACACGGGGATTGATCACCTTGATTCGAGACCGCGCAAACGATCAACTGGTCGGCGGACGCATTCTCGCGCCGGAAGGCGGCGAACTGGTCATGGAAATCAGCCTGGCGATTAAATTCGGCATTACGGCGACGGAATTGGCCGGAAGCTTTCATCCCTATTTGACCAACGCAGAGGCGATTAAACTGGCCGCTTTGACCTTTTCAAAAAATGTGGATCAGCTCAGTTGCTGTGCGAGTTAAGGAAGCGCTGATTAAGTCTGGGTTGAATTTTCAAGAGATAAAATTTTCAGATTCAAGGCGCTAATTGCGGAGAATAGCCCGCTATTTTTAAAATTTGCAACACAGAAGCTGGGAATTTTTGCCTTAGAAATTCACCCCAGACTTAATCAGAGCTTCCTTAAAAAATCCTACCCTGTCTCAATCTTGAGACACTTGCAGTTTTATTTAAAATTTCTTAATTTAGACGACGTTAGGTCGTTAAAATGTTCCACTGTACTTTTATCATCGATCTTCACCTTAGCCACCCCGAGGAAGGTACTTCTATGAGGACACTTCAAAACCAGATCCAAAGCTTATTGCTTTTCACAATATTTCTACTTAGCGTTACATCCCATGCAAACGCAGGTGTTCCGCTTGAGGGACAAATTATTGTTGATCCAGATAACCCCAGATGGCTCAAATATCAAGGGGGCGGGCCTTTTTTTCTTGCCGGCCCTGGAGATCCCGAAGGTTTTCTGTACCGGGGATCTCGCAATGCGGATGGCACACGTGATGGCGATCAATTTGACCTGATTAACAAGTTAAAAGGGACCGGTGCAAATAGCATCTACCTGATGGCCGTCCGCTCCCACGGAGGCGACGGAGATGCCACTCAGAATCCGTTTATTGAAAACGATGATCGTCAAAATATTAATCAGGCGGTGCTTGATCAATGGGACACCTGGTTCACTGAAATGGATAAGAATGGCATTGTAATTTACTTTTTTTTCTATGATGACGACTCAAAAATATGGAGTGGTGATGCTGTTAGTGATGCAGAACGAAACTTTCTTGAAACCCTGGTCAACCGTTTTGAACATCACAAACACTTAATCTGGGTGGTCGCAGAAGAATACGCCGAAGAATACTCACCCACGCGTATTTCAAACATTGCTGAAGTGATTCGTAATGCGGATGACCACGATCATGTGATTGCCGTACATAAAAATTCGGGTTTGAATTTTGATGAATTTGCAGATGATCCCAATATCGACCAGTTCGCCATCCAGTATAACCAGCCTGATGCGGATGTATTGCACGAAGGAATGAAAACCGCCTGGCAAAATGCTGAGGGCAAATACAATCTAAATATGTCTGAAGCCGGGCAATATGGTTCGGGTAAAACCGCAAGGCTCAAAAACTGGGCGATTGCGATGGGAGGAGCCTATGTCATGATTTTATTTATGGATATTGAATCCACTGCCACCTCCGACCTCAGAGATCTGGGTCATTTATCTGAATTTATGGAATCAACGGATTTTAATAACATGGCCCCTCATGATGAACACGCACTCAGCGATACAAAATATGTGCTTGCCAATCCAGGAGACAGTTATATCGCGTATACCCCCAATTATTCTACCGGGATGGGGCTCAAAGGCATGGAAGCCGGTGAATATACATTTAAGTGGTTTGATCCCCAATCAGGAAATACGCTTCTTGTTGAGAATGTTCTTGTCGAAGCAGGAGATCGCACATGGGCTAGACCGGCAGAAATGACAGGTGATGAGCTTGCCCTCTATTTGAAACGCGCTGCTTCAGTCGATCTGGAACCACCATCACCACCGACCGGGCTGAGGATAGAACAATAAAGAGATGTTCCAAAAGTACCCAATTCCTGTGTCTCGTGTATTTTGGTGTACCTGAAAATCTCCCTGACCTGAAGTGATCAATGACGAATATAAACGTTAATAAAATTGTGGGTTCAATGATCTTTCCGATCGTTTCAAAATCACGTATTGCTGATCCGCTCGCTGAACCGGACCCAGAGCCAGTGCGATCAACTGGCCCACAAAATAGAAGTGGACCCCAAAAATTGGACAGGGTCTTAAGTGTGATCTGCTGGGTTTGAATACCTCTCATCATGCCGCTTTTGGCAAGTTGAGGTCGACTTGATCGGACAGGGGCCGGTTTGTAGGAAGCGACTGTCAGGTCAAATCGAAACTACTACACTTTAAGACCCTATCCAATTTCTGGGGTCCACTTCTGTCGCAAAATTCCGGGGCAAGATGGGCGGATGCGCAATACTCAATCCGGTGTTTATTCGGTGCCCCCCTCAATGCGAAGGGCTTGAACAATATCCAGAACATAAATCCATCCCGCGTCGTTTTGACCGGTCCTGGCGTATTTCCGAATCAGCCGGATCGCCTCGTCAACGCGTGCGTCTTCGCAGACCAGTTCCAGCTTGATCTCATTGATGACCGGCGCGCCGAGTGCGAGGGAATAATCCTGCTCTTTATTGTCCAGGGCTTTGAGCATTCCTTCAACGCTGACGACGGACAAGCTTTGAAAACGGGCATGTTTAAGAGCATGCACGACATCGGCAATGCGATTGCGATGAATAAAGGCTTTGATTTCTTTCATATGGATTCTCCTGATTTATTTCTCGCCGCGCGTTTCGACCCACTCGTAAATGACGGGCAATAAGAGCAGGGTCAAAAATGTTGAGGTTGTGAGGCCGCCGACCACGACGGTCGCCAAGGGCCGCTGGGTTTCCGCGCCGACACCCTGTGAAAACAGCATCGGCACAAGTCCCATAAAGGTTGTCGCAGCCGTCATCATCACCGGCCGCAAGCGCATTGCTGCGCCTTGACGCACCGCTTCGCGCACGGACAGCCCCTTCTCACGAAGTTCATTGAGAAAGCTGACCAGGACAATTCCGTTCAACATGGCGACGCCGAACACGGCAATAAAACCGATGGCCGAAGGCACGGACAAATACTGGCCGCTGATAAAAAGCCCGACAATGCCGCCGATGGTGGCAAAGGGCACATTCGCGATAATCAAGGTCGCGTACTTGATGGAATTGAATGCGGTGTAGAGCAAGACAAAGATAAAAAAGATGGTGAGCGGTACAATAACGCCCAAGCGTTTCAAGGCACGTTGCTGATTTTCAAATGCACCGCCCCACTCGATCCAGTAGCCCGGCGGCAACTTTACCTGTGACTTGATCGCCGTTTTTGCGGCCTGAACAAAGCTGTCGACGTCGCGGCCGCGCACATCCATCTGAATCACGGCGTAACGCTGCAACTGCTCGCGACGGATAAAAGAATAGCCCGACTTGATTGAAACATCGGCAACCCTGTGCAAGGGTACGATGGCCCCCTTGCTGCTGCGCAAGGGAATGTTCCGAATGGCATCCACGGACATCTTGCTTTCATCATTTAATCGTACCGTAATATCAAAACGCCTTACGCCTTCAATCAGCGTCGAAACCGGTTCATTGCCCATGCCGGTGCGGACCACGGTTAAGACCTCGTCCGCATTCATGCCGTAGCGCGCAAGTTGCTCGCGATCGACCTGAATGCGGATTTGCGGCTTGCCCAGGTTGGCCTCCAAAGACAAATCCGCCACACCGGGCACTTGACGGATTGCATTCTTAATCTCTTGGCTGATGCGGTCCAGCTCGCCCAAATCCTGGCCGTAAATCTTGGCGGCCAATGTGGCGCGGACACCCGAGATCAACTCTTCCACCCGCATTTGAATGGGTTGGGTAAAACTGATGACGGCGGTCGGCACCGCGGCTTCCAGGGCCTCGCGCATCTCATCCACCACGACGGACATCTCCCGATTTTCGGGCCATTGCTCATGCGGATTCAGTTCGGTGTAGATTTCCATGTAATTTACATCGGCGGTTTCGCCTTTTTCGGCGCGGCCGATCATTGCAAGGGTGGTTTTCACTTCAGGAAATGCGGTGAGGACTTTGGAGATATCCTTGGAAATTTTGACGGATTGCTCCAGTGAAGTGGAAGGAATGGAAACCACGCGCCACATGATCGCGCCTTCTTGCAACTGCGGCATGAATTCTTTACCCAGAAAAGGGAAAAGGGCCAGACTGCCCAAGAGCAGAAGTAGTGCGGTGCCCATTACGCTGCGTTTGTGTGAAAGCGCCCAGTTCAAAACAGGGAGGTAGGCCCATTTAAGTCTGCGCACAAGCCAGGTGTCATGTTCGTCTTTGGGTTTTAAAATCAGCACGGCCAGCACAGGAATAATGGTGAGCGTTAAGATCAATGAACCGATCATGGCAAAACTGATGGTGAAGGCCATGGGTTTGAAGAGCTTTCCCTCCAGGCCTTCCAGGCTGAACAAGGGCAGAAACACCACGATAATGATTACAATGGCAAAGGCGATGGGATTGACAACATCCCGGGCGGCGGCCAAAACGGCATGGCCGGCATTGACTTTTTCGTCTTTTTTTCGCCGCTCCGCCATGATGCGAAAGACGTTTTCCGTCATGACGATGGCCCCGTCTCCCATCATGCCGACACCGATGGCCAAGCCCGCCAAAGACATGAGATTGGCAGAAAGACCGACTTGCGCCATCAAAATAAACGCGATCAGCATGGCCAAAGGCAGGGCGGAAACCACCACAATGGCCGAACGGATTTCACCGAGAAAAAGAAAAAGCACGATGGCCACTAAAATCGCGCCCATGATCAAAGCGTTCACCGCCGTATTGATGGCCTGATCGACAAGATCGGTGCGGTCGTAAATCGGCCGCAAGCGGATGCCTTCGGGCAGCGCGGCGCGGACAATCTCAAATTTTTCTTTGACTGCGGCAACCACATTCCTGGCATTTTCACCAATGCGGGCCAGGGCCATGCCCAGGACGACCTCTTCGCCATCGCGTGTGACGGCACCAAAACGCAGCGCGGGCTGCTGGACGATCTCCGCCACATGATGCAGATAAACCGGCGTGCCGTCCTCGACCTTGACGACAATATTGCCGATGTCGCCTTCGTTTTTGACCAGACCCAGCCCGCGCACCAGGTATTGTTCCGATCCCTGATTGATGTACTGGCCGCCGACCTGGCTGTTATTGTGCTCAATGACCTCTATGACCTCGCTAAAACTGAGTTTGTATTCGATCAATTTCAGGGGATCCAGGATGATTTGAAACTGCCGTTCTTCGCCGCCCCAGGACATGACGTCGTCCACACCGGGCGCGGTGCGCAGCATCAGACGCACCTGCCAGTCCTGCAAGCTGCGCAGATCCATGCTGCTGATTGCCTGCTGCTGTTCTCCCAATGCCGCATCGGCCTGTTCCACGGTGTACCAAAAGACTTGCCCCAAACCCGACGTATTGGGTCCCATTTCCGGTTGACCGTAACCTTCGGGCAGGCGATCTCCAATTTCCTGCAAACGCTCCATGACCAGGCGGCGGGCAAAATAAATATCCATGTCGTCCTTGAAATAAACCGAGACATAGGAGAGTCCGAATAAACTGACGGAGCGGATGTCCTGCACGCCGGGCAGGCCGGCCATGCCGGATTCAACGGGAAAAGTGAGCAATTCTTCGACATCTTCAGCGGCCAGTCCCGAGGCCTCCGTATAAATATTCACTTGCACCGGCGTGACATCGGGGAAGGCGTCGATAGAGACCCTTGTGAGGGCGCGCCCTCCGAGAAAAATCACCGCGAGAAAAGCGACAATAACCAAAAATTTGTAACGCAGTGAGATTTCAACCAGATGATTCAGCATGCGGTTTTAATCCGAATCGCCGATTTGGGATTTCAGAAACAGGGACTTGAGCACGTAAGCGCCTTGGGTAACAATCTCATCCCCCAAGGCCAGTCCTGCTTTGATCTCTGTCCATTCACCCCGGGTCATTCCCTGCTCTACGGGTGCAGGGTGAATCTCATCGCCCTCTAATTTAAAGACCACATTATCGTCTCCCAGTAACAAGACCGCCTCCTTCGGCACGGCCACCACCGGCTGACTCGCCTTTACCTGAATGGCGCTTCGGACAAATTGACCGGGACGCAAGCCCGGCGTGCTTGCATCCAGTTCGATGCGCACAGCCAAGGTGCGGGTTGTTTCGTCGATGCGGCGATGGATCTGCACGACTTTTCCGTCAAACCAATCGCGGTTGTCACTGCTGACGCGGGCAGGGGCATTCGGCTTGATGCCCTTCATCTCCTCTGATGAAAGTTGTGCCTCAACCCACAAGCGGGATTCGTCGCTGATTTCCATCAGGACCGTTCCCGGTTCGACCACGCGGCCGATGACAAAGTCATCTTTAAGAACGGTGCCGGACTGGGGGCTGAGCAGGTCGAAGGTGCCCGTGGCCCCTCCGAGATCCCCCTGTTTCAGAAAGCGCTTCACTTGTGCTTCGGTCATGCCGAACGCCAATACTTTTGCGTAGGCCTGCTGATATGAAACCTTCGCCCCGATGTAGCGTTTTTCCGACACAACTTTGCGGCCCAAACCTTTAACACGGCGCCATTCCCGGCTGGTTACCAACAAGCGGCCCTGGGCCTCGGCCATTTCAACGCTGGAGAGTGTCACCAGTTTTTGCCCCTGTGTCACCGCCTCCCCCATGCGGGCGTGGCGGTGAATGATTTGCGCCGTGATGCGGGGCGTCACCTCGGCGCTGCGATACAGGTTTGTCCGGACCTCGCCGGGGACAATGATTTCGTCGGCCATCTCTTGCATGCGCACACGCTGTGTCAATATGCCGACGGCTTGACGCTGCTCTGCCGTCATGGGTGGAATGCCCTCTGCTTCGTGTGCTTCTTCTTCCGCAAAAACCGGGGCGGCACCGAGCAGGTAAAATAGGAACAGCAGTCTGAAAAAAGTGTTCATCCTATGTTTCTCCATCAGCCCTTCAAGCCCAGCCAGTCTTCTGTTTTTCCGCTGGCTGCGAGCCACTCAAACCAGGCTTGCCAGAGGCTGCCGCGCAATTCGGCGGCGGCGCTGCGCGTATCCAGCGTTTGTTTGAGTTGCACCAGATAATCCGTTGTGCTGAGTTCTCCCGCAGACCACAAACGCTCTAAAAGCCGCACCTGGCTTTCCAGACTGGCCTGCCCGGTTTGCAGCCACGCCTCCCAGGCCTGTCTCGCGAATTCAAAGCGCCGGGAGGCCGCGATTAACCTTGCACGGCTGCGGCGACGGGCGTCCCGGAGCTGCTGCGCCATTTGTGTTGCATCCGCACGGGCGGCATCGACTTCGGCGCTGAAGGTATTGCGGACAAAGAGCGGCATGGAGAAGGTCAGGGCCATCAGACTATCCGAAGACTCTCGGCCGCCACGCAGGCTGATGGTCGGGTCGGCCCGGCGCTCGCTTTGTCGTAAATCCACCGCCGCGCGGGCAATGGCGACTTGGGCGCGCAGCACACGCAAGCGGGGCAATTGTTCAAGCAGTGTTTCGGGATTGCTGTTCTGAATCAAAGAAACCGCCGGGATGTCCGGCAAGTCCGGCCAAGCCTCGGGCCCGGCCTCGGCAACATTCATCAGGCCCTGCTCCGCTTGAGCCTGCACACCGCGCAAGCGGGCCAGTTGCAGTCTTGCTTCCATATTCGCCAGCCTGGCAAGATCCAGTGCGACTTGTGCGAGATCACCCGCCCGGCGGCGCTGCTTGCTCAGGGACAAAAAACGCCGCATCAAATCACGGCGCTGCTCGGCAATGCGGCTTAAATCATCCGCGGCATGGTAGCTTGCCAGCGCCGTGAGCAATTCCAGGGCAAGCTCCTGGCGAACAAGCTTCAGTTGCGCAATCGCCGTGTCATATTCAAACGCCGCGACGCGGGTGCGCATAGCGCGTTTATCGCTCCAGTCGATGGCTTGGCTTAACGTCAGGGTTTGCGTGACATCACTTGCATCCTCATAGTCAAGCTCGAAATTTGGATTGTAAAGGGCTTGATCGGCGGCTTTTTTACGGGCTTGGGCGGCTTTCAGTTGGGATTGTACGGCCAAAATCCGGGGATGGTTTCCAAGCACCCGATGCACCAGGGTGCTTAAATTGATTTGTTCGCCGGCAAGGGCCGTCTCAATATTGAAAAACAAGAGCCCGCCAAGCACCGCCATGACTGCAAATCGTCGTCTTTTCACAACTTAAACCCCACAGGAAATTTCAAGGAAGTGTGCCAATGCAACATTGTTTGGATACGCTCATGCACCGTCCTGAACATATTTAAACCCCATCTGGATTGAAAGCGCTGCTTTTGCCAGCTCCTTGCCCAAGTAGGCCGCGTGATCCAATTGTGTCAACCAGCCCTTTTCAATGATCGTCCAGTAGATGCTTCGTGCATCCTTGCCCTCAAGTATTTGCTGAAGCGTATTGTCATACGTGTAGTACTCTACGACGATCATCTGCTTTTCCGCTTGAGGCAGAATTACAAAATATCCGGCCTTGTCCAAGGAAATCATTCCGGGTTCTTTTGCCTGAATGATTGGCGAGACTGAAGTCTGAATGGCTTTTGTGATTTCTTGCGCTTGTTCGCAGCCACAAGAAGAAACGGCCTCCTCTGAAAGCGCCTCAATCTTTGCAACAATTTTCTCCACATCTTCACAGCCGATCATATCGACAAGCGCGACCTGTTTTCGGAAGGCTTCAACATCCTCACGGCTCACATTTTTCAGGATGGGCCGTCTACCGGGAGAGCCGATGACTTTCATCTTCTCATCAACACCGTTTGTCCACAGCGAAAGCAATGTTTTGCCGCTATAGTGTCCGCTCGGGTCGTGGCCGCTCAGCAAGAGACAACGAATTGTAGGATTTGTCACGATATTTTTGATGAGCTTGTCAATGCCGATATTCTCCGTTTCCGTTTTGCCGACAATGCAAAGCGCTCCGGGCCTGACACGAGCGAGTTGTTCTGCGAGTCCGGTGCTGCCAAGGGTCGAGACCGCAACAGGACATGAAGGCCCCTCACAAAATGCGTAATACTCTCCAACAACGGCAGGCCAATCCTGCACATTGACTTCAAAAGCACAGTTCGGGGCTTCAGATTGCCCGGCATCAGGAAAGCCTTGATGAAAAATGTTTATTGCCACCGCAGGAAAACAGTGATCACAGCCCAGGCAGGCATATTGGATTGTTTGCATCTGCTTCAGCCAGTGCTCAATTGCTTCGAGCAAAACCTGCGGGTTTTCTGTTGAAGTGGAAGTCAGGGAAGCTTGCAGATTTTGCAAAGTCTCTTTCATGCAGCCGCACTTTCGACATTTTGAAAGCCTCATCCCTTCCTGGAGTTCTTCTTGTATCTTTGGTATCGGCTCGCCCGCATTCATTTTTTCATCTCCTGAGTAGGGTTTGCTTACCCGTACATCCAGACATTGTTATTACGTCCCGGTTTTGAAGGCTTCAGACTGAATGCCTATTTGACAACGCCCCGCTTCGCGCAGCGAAAGGCGGTTTCTGAAGCGTTTTAAATCTGCGCTGTAGATGTCATCTGAATCGGGGAGTGCCTGTATTGTCGCGTATAATTGTTCCATATACGCGGGTGTCTGAACCAAACGATGGTAGACCCAGCGGCCTTCTTTTTGAGAGGACAGCAGGCCCGCCTGGCGTAAGATCTTCAGGTGACGGGACAGTTTGTACGAAGGCTCCAGCAAGCTGTCGACCATCTCACACAGACAAGACTCCTGCCCGGTCACCACCATGAGTCGAATCATGCGGAGACGGATTTCATCCGCTAAGGCATGGAAAACCGCTCCCGCTTCTATTTTTATTATTTGCATAGTTGTGCTATAACACAAATATATAGGAAAGGCAAGGGCGAGGGATGACTCATCGCGCCTCAAGCGTTATGATCAGCGTATAGCAAAGGGAAGGGCGTGAAGGCATGATGTCTCAAGAAAATGACCGGCTCAAAAACAAGTACGGTATCACGGCTTGGTTTTACGATATTTTGGATTACCCCTGGGAACGACAATATCGTCGGTGGCGACCGGAGTTATTGAAGGACATTCATGGTGAAGTATTGGAAGCGGGTGTCGGCACGGGTCGGAACCTGAAATATTATCACCCGGATGTCCGTCTCACCGGAATCGACTTAAGCCCGGCCATGTTGAAACGCGCGGAAAAACGGGTGAGAGAGGCCCGGTGTCATGTCACGCTTAAACAGGCAGATGCCACCTTACTGTCCTCTATTCCTTCCAATCGATTCGACTGGGTTTTTTCGACCTTTATCTGCTGTGTCATGCCCGACGCATTGCAGCCGATGGCGATGAAGCAGTTTGCACGGGTATTGAAACCGGGCGGACATTTTCGCCTGCTTGAAATGGTCTATTCAAAAAATCCAAAAATAAGAAAAAGACAGGAAGGCTTTGCGCCTTTTGTGGAAAAGGTCTACGGCGCACGATTTGACCGGAACACCCTGGCCTATCTTCACCGGTCACAAGCACTGGAGGTCACCCATACTTCTTTTTTGAAAGACGATGTCTATTTGCTGATGGAGGGGGTTTGTGTGAAGCCCGACGAGGAAAAAATGCCGGACAGCTAAGAGATGCGGCCCTTGCCGGACTTTCGGTCCGGGAAGGGTCGCGCTTTGTTTTTGTGATCGGGATTTAACGCACGATATAGGCCAAGCCTGCTTCGTTGATCGGGCCTGGGAGGTCTCTTCCCCTTGCCCCGACAATGGCAGCCCTGCCGGAGATTGCGACGGAAAGACCAAAGAGATCAGTGTCTTCCGCTGCCACAATTTTTGTGCCTGCGTCCCAAGTGTTTGGACCTGTGCGACGAAAGACCTAGTCTGAACCTGCATCGAATTTTGCCAGGGGATTTTTAATCGCGCACCCACGACGGCGTGGTCTCCTGAAATGGCGTCGGCGCTTCCAAAAGCGTCTTGTTCTTCTGGATCAAAAGCCTTGAGTTTTTCTTTGGCTTCAAACAAACGGTCTCTGCCCGGATTGCAGACAAATGTTGTATCGGTGATTTCCCCGGTATCCAGAATACCGTTCTTTTGGGGCAGGTGCAGAAGCGATCTTGGGAAACACGGGCAAGGAACAAGGAGAAAAGAAAATGCAGAGTGACCAGGTTTTGCTCCATAATAGTCAGATATGCCTCTTAACGAAAGTCAGTGATTCGGACAGTTTCATTCTACCGATCATGGCGTGTCCGCCATACACTTGCAGGAATACTCGATGAATTTAGCTGCCGATTTAATCGAAGAATGTGGGAACCGCAGTTGCCAAACCGCCTATTCAATCTGTGCGTGCAACATGTGCCCGTTCTGACGCGCCCTGGGAATTGTTAAGAGGCAGGTGAAAGAATTTATGTTGTAAATCAGTTCTTCCTCTTGCAAAAGACCTCATGTTATAATCAGCTCTCATCTTTGATGAGCATACGCGAGAGTGGCGGAATGGTAGACGCGCCAGATTTAGGATCTGGTGGGATTTCCTGTGGGGGTTCAAGTCCCCCCTCTCGTACATCTTTTGGGTACTTCACCATAACATGGAGGCGTAAAAGCCCACTGGTCGCTAAGTTGACATCACCGGGAGGTGGCGATAAAATGACCGCGCTCCTAAGAGAAGAAGAGGTTTATGAAAGTTCAAGTTAACGAAATCACGCCGATCAAGAAGTCCCTGACCATTGAAATTCCAGAAGAAGTTCTCTCAAAAGCCTTTTCCCAAGCCTATGCCGATCTGTCTCGGCAAGTTAAAGTGCCGGGATTCAGACCGGGAAAAGTCCCGGTCTCGCTGCTTGAGAAGAAATACGGCCCTTCCGTTGCCGATGATATCATGCGAAAGCTGGTTCCGGATTATTATCAACAAGCAGTTGAAGAGACGGGCATTTTCCCCGTCGAATTCCCTTCTTTCGATAAAATAGAACTCAAAAGAGGAGCGCCGCTGTCTTTTACCGCGACGGTTGAGGTGAAGCCTGTGATTACCGTCAGCGACTACAAAGGCATTGCGGTGCCCTTAATGGAGACGACTGTTTCGGAGGCCGATGTAGATCAGGCGCTTGCCGTGAAGCAGGAAGAGCAGGCACAGCTTGAAGCCTGTCCCGATGACTATGAAATTGCCTCCATGGACTTCGCCATTGTGAATTTTGAAGGGGCTTTGGCCGGTGAGCCGGTTCAGGATGGGAAGCAGGAAGGCTATACTATCCACGTCGGTTCTAATACCTTCCCTCCGCCCTTTGAGTCAGAGCTGTTGGGAAAAAAGAAGGGTGATGTTTTGGATGTGAGTGTTCCGTATCCCGAAGACTTTCAAAACAAAATGATTGCGGGCAAAAATGTCGATTTTCATGTTGAGGTGCAGGAGGTCAAGAAAAAGGTTCTGCCTGAGCTTGATGATGAATTTGCAAAAGATCTGGGACATGAATCCCTCGAAGCACTGAAAATAAAAACACGGGAAACGCTGGAGCAGGAAGCGAAATCAAAACAAGTGCGCGATCAAAAAAAGGCGCTTATGGATAAACTCATCGCGGCGAATCCTTTTGAAATACCTTCAGCCTTGGTCGCCCACGAATTGAATACGATCATGAAGTCTTTTCCCGATCAAGACAGCCTGGGCGAAGATTCCGGGAAAAAAGAGGCTTGGATGCGCGAATTGGAGCCGATTGCCCGTCAACGTGCTGCAGAAAGCCTTATTTTAAGCCAAATCGCAGAGCAAGAGGATGTCTTAGTAAGCGATGAAGCCCTTGAAGACGAACTGAGGGCCATTGCAGAAAGAAGAGGCGCGACTTTTAAAGAAATAAAACGCCTCTTTCTTCAAAAAGAAGGGGCGCTTGAAGGTTTGAAATCTCAGATGAAAGAATCCCGGGTACTTGACCTGATTTATGCTCAGGCCAAGTTTGAAGCCGTGGCGGAAGAAGCAGACGATACAGCGAAAGGAGAAAAATCCTGATGTTAGTCCCGATGGTGATTGAACAATCCAGCCGTGGTGAACGTGCCTACGATATTTATTCCAGACTGCTCAAAGATCGTATCGTTTTTTTGGGAACCGGTGTTGATGACAATGTTTCGAACCTGATCATCGCCCAACTGTTGTTTCTCGAAGCCGAAGACCCCGAAAAGGATATCTTCCTCTATATTAATTCCCCCGGCGGCGTGGTGACTTCTGGCATGGCCATCTATGATACGATGCAATATATCAAACCCGATGTCTCGACGATTTGTATTGGACAGGCGGCCAGCATGGGGGCGTTGTTACTGCAAGCCGGTGCGGCAGGTAAACGATACGCCTTGCCCAATGCCCGCATTATGTTGCATCAACCCAGTGGCGGGTTTCAGGGGCAGGCGACGGATATCAGCATTCACGCCAAAGAAATTCTGCGCATCAAAGATAATTTAAACAGCATCATTTCAAAACACACGGGCCGCTCGATCAAAAAAGTTCAGGAAGATACGGATCGTGATAATTTCATGTCTGCCGAGGAGGCCAAGGCTTACCATTTGATCGATGAAGTGATTGAGCATGTCGATAGCATCAAGAAAAAGTAGTACTTTTTAAGGAGAATCATGGCAAAGCATGAAAAAACGGATAGCCTGTTGCGTTGTTCATTTTGTGGAAAAAACAGGGATGAAGTCAAAAAACTGATTGCCGGCCCGACCGTTTATATTTGTGATGAATGTGTCGACCTTTGCAACGATATTATTGCGGAGGAGTGGGAAGAGGAAAAAGAAGACCGTTCCTCCAGCCTGCCGAAACCGGCCGAAATCAAAAAAACCCTGGATCAGTATGTGATTGGACAGGATCGTGCCAAAAAGGTCCTTTCTGTTGCGGTACACAACCACTACAAACGGGTGGCCTCCAATGCGCAGAGTGATGATGTTGAATTGCAAAAGGGCAATATTCTGATGGTCGGCCCGACAGGAACGGGGAAAACCCTGTTAGCGCAAACCTTGGCGCGTATCATTGATGTGCCTTTTACGATTGCGGATGCCACCACACTCACCGAAGCGGGTTATGTGGGTGAAGATGTGGAGAACATCGTGCTGAAACTGCTTCAGGCGGCCGATTATGATGTCGAAAAAGCGGAACGCGGCATTGTTTACATTGATGAAGTCGATAAGGTCTGTCGAAAAAGCGATTCGCCGTCGATCACGCGGGATGTCTCCGGAGAAGGGGTTCAGCAGGCGCTTTTGAAGTTGATTGAGGGCACGGTCGCAAATATCCCGCCGCAAGGGGGACGCAAGCACCCGCATCAGGAATTTATTCAGGTCGATACGACAAACATTTTGTTTATTTGCGGCGGTGCTTTTATCGGTTTGGAAAATCATATTGAAGACCGTATTTACAAAAAATCAATGGGTTTTGGTGCGGATGTCAAAGGACGCGGCCATCGGAAGATTGGTGATCTTTTGGCCAAGGTACAGGGAAAAGACTTGATTCATCACGGCCTGATTCCGGAATTTGTAGGACGCCTGCCGGTTGTCGCAACTTTGAATGACTTGGATGAACGTGCTTTGGTTCGCATTTTAAGCGAACCTAAAAATGCGCTTGTGAAGCAGTATGAAAAACTTTTTTCATTGGAGAAGGTCAAACTCAAATTTACCGGGAGTGCGCTTTCAGCCGTTGCAAGAAAATCCTTTGAGCAAAAAACCGGCGCGCGCGGTTTACGTTCCATTCTTGAGGAAGTGATGTTGGAGGTGATGTATGAGATCCCGTCGCTTAAAAATGTAAAGGAATGTCTAGTGACGGAAGAAGTGATTAACGGCCAGGGAGAGCCGCTTCTTTTGTATGAACGTGAAAAAGGGATTAAATCGGCGTAAAAGAGGTAAAAAACAAGGTTTTTAAAGCGCCCCGTTTTCCTAGAAAAACAGGGCGCTTTTTTTGGGTTTTTATGTGTAGTAGTTTCGACTTGATCTGACGGGGGCCGGTTTTAATGGAGTGACTGTCAGGTCAAATTCAATTCACAAATTTTTCCTTCCAGATTTCTTTTCCATCTTCCAATGTCACCATGGGCGTTCGCCCACAGCACTGAGATGGTAGGGTTTCAGTGGACACTTACTTAAGAATGAATTATTTTCATTCAGGAGGTGTTCAATGGGAAAAAAAGGAAGACGACTACACACAAAAGAATTCAAAGAAGAAGCAGTAAAGCTGATAAAAGAGCAAGGCTACCCGATATCCGAAGCTGCGAGAAACAGGTCAATCCCTGTTTTCTGAGCACGTTTCGCCGCTTAAGGACAGCGTATCTCGCATTGGACTTCAGTCGGCTGACAAAGAATATGCCTTTATCTGTCAATTGGTTATACCAACGATAGTCCGTGTAGCCTCGATCACAGGCAACAATGCGCCCTTTTGGAAAAGACAGATCTCGCCCTGCTTTGATGTCCGCGGTTTTCCCCTCCGTAATGGAAACAAATGCGGGCAAACAGCCTTCATGATCGAGTCCGACATGCAGCTTGATCGCCCCTTTTGTCTTGCGAAAATGCGCCCAGAGAAAAACAGACAGAGGTCGATCGTTGAGGCATCCAAGGAATAAAGCTTGTTCTTGAATCGAAAACGATGCCCTGGCGCAACCTTTTGACAAGGCGCCAATCATTTTCTAATTCGTGTCTCGGCACCTGTTTCAGAATGTTTGAAAAAAGCGTATTATGATGACGCATGGCCTGGTTCTCCTTTTTTGATTCAATACGTTAACGACAACATATTCTCTCAAATCGGCTTAGAATCAGGCCATCTTTTTTTATCCTTAACGGGACAGCAGTGATTAATTGTAGACAAGGATTACTGTTACAGATGCCAAATGAAGATATCTCATAAAGGAATCCTTTTTGGGCAACATAACTATGCAGATCAAGGAGGACAGGGGAATGGAAAAGTCCTGAAGAAGATTAATCTTATTAAAACAACCTCGTTTAAGGTTTAATGGAAATATTCCTAGGGGTGGGCACCTAATTTACATTTATGGGCATCGGGGTTCGTTTAGCAAGGCACGATATATTAGGCGTCGGAAAGGCTTACAATCCATTACAAAACAGGAGGGGGATGCAATGAAAAAAGTGGTTTTAATAACGATACTCGTGATGTTAGGGGGATGTTCAACGATAAAAGGGGAGTTCGATAAATTTAATATCGAATTGGCAGCCTCAGTTGCAACATTCAATCTTGCAAAACCTTTGGGGCTGAGCCCACAAGATGTATCTAAATGTTCCTCCACTTTGGATAAGATTTCAGACTCCTTAACAGTGATGCTTCCTCCGGATTTTGAAGAGGCAAGGAAGATTGCAAAAAAAGAAACGAAAGGGAATATTCGCCTTGTCGTACTCAACGTGATCAAGCGGATCGAGAAACAAGTGGAAGATAAGGAACAAGACCTTGAAAAAATGCGGCCAGTTATTAGGGCGGTCATCACAGGAGCAAAGGAAGGATTGGAAAACATACGCTGATCTTATAAAACCATAGTCAAGATGATGAACACTTGTCCCGTCTCCATTTCCAATCGCCGATCTTAGGTCGGCATTGCCGCTTGACATCCTTACTTCATCTGAATACTATGTTTTATTCCTTTAAACTGGTTCCGTGAAGCCGGAAAGGGGAGACAATGTGGGTTCTTATCTCGTCTAAACCTTCTTCGGATTTTTACCGCAAGAGGGTTTTTTTATTCGGGCTAATTTCGAATTTCATTTTGTTCAATAAATTTTCTCGGTATTGTCGTGGCTGATATTTTAAATTCTGATGAAATACTGCGTGCCCTGACGCGAATTTCTCATGAAATTCTTGAACGAAACAAAGGCGCAAAAGAGCTTGTCTTGGTGGGCATCCAGACCGGCGGTGTTTATTTGGCGCAACGTTTGGCGCGCAGAATTGGCAAAATCGAAGGCACGACACCTCAAACCGGCGCACTGGACATTACACTTTATCGAGATGATTTATCAGGCCGCAAAGCCCATCCGACACTCAAAAAAACAGAGATGCCTTTTGATATGAATGATTGTAAGGTCATTCTTGTGGATGATGTGCTCTTTACCGGAAGAACGATTCGCGCGGCGATGGATTCCCTGATTGACCTGGGCCGCCCAAAAGAAATTCAATTGGCTGTTTTGATTGATCGCGGACACAGAGAACTTCCTATCCGTGCCGATTATGTGGGAAAAAACCTGCCCACGGCTTTTGATGAAAAAGTTGAAGTGTTGCTCGAAGAGGCAGGTGAAGAAGATCGCGTCATCCTGCATCGAGAAAAGTGGGAAAAGCAGGGTTGATGGGGCTTTATTCTAGATATGCAGCTTAAACGAAAAGATATTCTCGGCATTGCCGAGTTGGATCGAGAAGAAATCGATCTTATTCTTCAAACGGCCGAATCCTTTAAAGAGGTGTCGAGTCGTGCGATCAAAAAGGTGCCTGCCTTACGGGGGAAAACGCTTATCAATCTTTTTTTTGAACCCAGTACCCGGACACGGACTTCTTTTGAATTGGCGGGAAAACGGCTTTCTGCCGACGTGATTAATATTTCATCCAGTTCCAGCAGCACCTTAAAAGGCGAAACCCTGCTGGATACCACGAGAAATATTCAAGCCATGCATTCTGATTTCATTGTTATTCGGCACGCGTCTTCCGGTGTGCCTCATTTTTTGGCGCGTTCGGTGGAAAGCGCAGTGATTAATGCGGGCGACGGTGCAAATGAACATCCGAGCCAAGCCCTGCTTGACTTGCTGACCATTAAGGAAAACAAAGGAAGGGTCAAAGGACTCAAGGTTGTTATTATCGGTGACATTCTTCATGGTCGTGTTGCACACTCTGACATTCATGTTTTAAAAAAATACGGTGCCGATGTACACTTGGTCGCCCCGCCGACTTTGATTCCTACAGGCATTGAGCGTTGGGGGGTTCAAATTCACTACCATTTGGATCAAGCCCTTGCGGGTGCTGATGTGATTATCTTGCTTCGCCTTCAGTTGGAACGCCAAGGCAGCAGTTATTTTCCCACGCTTCGAGAATATGCCGAACTTTACGGTCTAAATGCCCGGCGTCTGGCTTTGGCGGATTCTGAAGCTTTAGTCATGCATCCGGGTCCGATCAATCGGGGGGTGGAGGTCAGTTCTGATGTGGCAGACGGTCTTTCTTCGGTTATTTTGCAACAAGTAAGCAATGGCGTTGCGGTGCGCATGGCCCTTCTTTTTTTACTTTCGGGAGGCAAGCATGCGTGATATCGCATCGGATATTTTGATCAAAGGCGGGCGGATCATCGATCCCGCTCAAAACAGAGACGGGGTGGGGGACCTGCTTATTTCAAATGGTATCATTCAGGAAATCTCATCTTCTATCACTCCTTCAGATAATTGGGTGCAAGTCATTGAAGCAACAGGAAAAGTTGTTGCCCCTGGTCTAATTGACCTTCATACTCATGTCCGAGAGCCGGGTTTTGAATATAAAGAAACTATCGCTTCCGCGACGGCGGCGGCGGCTTACGGCGGTTTCACAAGCATTTGTTGCATGCCCAATACAAACCCCGTGAATGATAACCAATCCGTCACCGAACTCATTCTCGAAAAGGCAGCAAAAGAGGGGATGGTGCGTGTGCTTCCGATCGGGGCGATTACAAAAGCTTCCAAAGGATGCGAACTGGCTGAAATGGGCGAATTGGTTGCTGCCGGCTGTGTGGCCGTATCGGATGACGGTTTGCCGGTGATGAATAGTCAAGTTATGCGTCAGGCCATGTCTTATGCCAAAATTTTTGACATTCCCGTTATCGACCATTGTGAGGATCTTAATCTTACCGATAACGGAGTGATTTTCGAGGGCGATGTTTCCACACGCTTGGGGCTTCGCGGCATTCCCGCCTCTTCCGAATCTGTGATGGTGGCACGGGATATTGCCTTGGCCGAGCAGACGGGTGCGCGTGTACATTTGGCGCATATCAGCACCGCAGCATCCGTGCATTTGATTCGAGATGCCAAACGGCGGGGGATTCCTGTCACGGCGGAAACCTGTCCGCATTATTTTACGCTCACGGATGAAGCCGTGGGGTGTTTTAACGCCAATGCCAAAATGAAACCCCCGCTTGCAACCGAGCAGGATCAGGCGGAGGTGCTTGCCGGTTTGGCCGATGGCACCATTGATCTGATTGCAACGGATCATGCGCCGCACGCCGCAGATGAAAAAGCGCAGGCCCTGGATTGCGCTCCTTTTGGCATTATCGGACTTGAAACGGCCCTTCCGCTTTCATTGGAACTCGTGGGTCGGGGCGTATTAACCTTGCCGCAGGTCATCCGAAAACTCAGCTTTGAACCTGCGCGCGTGCTGGGGAAAAAGACGGGGGTTTTGGGAATCGGTGATCCCGCCGATATTACCCTGATTGATCTGGATACCGAATGGGTTGTTGATGAACAGCATATTAAATCCATGAGCAAAAATTCTCCGTTTATGGGACGACAGATGAAAGGCCGGGCGACGGCCATCGTTGTCGGCGGAAAATTAATAGAAAATTAAAACTTGCTAAAGTAACAGGGCAACGCCGATGGGTAATCAAGGGATTTTGGTTTTAGAAGACGGTACTGTCTTTAAGGGACGGTCTTTCGGTGCGGAAGGGGAGTCGGCCGGGGAAATCGTTTTTAATACCAGCATGACCGGGTATCAGGAAGTTTTATACGACCCCTCCTATTGTGGCCAGTTGGTTATGATGACGTATCCGCTCATCGGAAACTACGGGGTTAATTCGGAAGACAACGAATCCGAAAAACTGTGGCTTCAAGGGTTTATCGTTAAAGAATATACGGCCACACCCAGTAATTGGCGGGCGCGTGAACCGCTTGATCAACTTTTGAAACGGCAGGGCATTGTTGCAATCGACCAAGTGGATACGCGTTTAATCACAAAAAAAATCAGAGAGCAGGGTGCGATGCAGGGCATTCTTTCAACCCGAACGGAAGACGTTAATGTGTTGCTTGAACGATTAAAATCAAGCCCTGCGCTTGTCGGACGTGATTTGGTCTCTCAAGTGACGACTTCCAATCCTTATGCGTGGGAAAACGGCAAAAAATGTGATCCGGGGGATGCCTCTTCAGACGCCAAATCACATGTCGTGGTTTATGATTTTGGTGTAAAATACAACATTTTAAATATGTTGACGGCTTTAAATTGCCGTGTGACTGTCGTGCCTGCCAATACAAGGGCCGATGCCGTTTTGGCGATGAACCCGGACGGCATTCTCTTGTCGAATGGTCCGGGAGATCCCGAAGGGCTTCCTTACGCCATTCAACATGTAAAAGCCTTGCTTGGGCAAAAACCGATTTTCGGCATTTGCCTCGGCCATCAAATTTTGGCCTTGGCCTTGGGTGCGAAGTGCAGCAAAATGAAATTCGGTCATCACGGCGGAAACCAGCCCGTCATGGATTTAGCCGAAAAACGTGTTCAAATCACCGCGCAAAATCACGGTTTTGCCATTGATCTTTCCGGGATTGAAAACGAAGTCGAAGTCACCCACATTAATTTAAATGATCGTACACTCGAAGGGTTACGGCATCGCACACTTCCCGTTTCATCGGTGCAATATCATCCGGAAGGCGCACCGGGACCGCACGACGCCGCCTTCTTTTTTCAAGCATTTGTTGATTCTTTTTCAAAGTAGGGTCGTGCAGTGGATAAAACCCGTGTTCGTAAAATCCGATTGAAAGATGAAGAATGTGTTTTTTTGTATTGGATAAACCAGTCTGTTGAAGACAGGCTGAGTGCTTTAGAGGCAATCAGGGCAGAATACAAATGGAAGTACGGGGATCAACAAGGATTTCAAAGCGTTTATCGCATTATTAAACAGCAATAATATGACTGATGGAGAAGTTTAAAAAAATAAAAAAGCGGTGAGTCGGCATCAGGATTTGGCTGACCTGGAAAAATTAGGCTAAATTGATTACGCCACGGAGTGAAATATGAAATCAATAAGAAAGATAGCGCAAAGCGTTCTCATCCTCTCAATCCTATTTTCACTATCCGGCTGCATCTACAATATCTCCCTGCTTCCCAAAATCGGCCCGCTTCGAGAAACGGTTGTGAGTGGCAAAGGCGTCAACAAAATCGCCCTTATCGACATCTCCGGTTTTATTTCCGAAGAAAAACCAACGGGGCTGATTGATCGGCCCGACATGGTTGCGCGTCTTAAAGAAGAGCTGACGGCGGCGGCAAAGGATGAAAAAGTGAAGGCAATTTTGCTGCGCGTCAATAGTCCGGGCGGAACAATTACGGCCTCTGATTTGATTTATCATGAGGTCCTGCAATTTAAGAAAAAAACGGGAAAAAAGGTGATCGTCTCGATTTTGGATCTGGGCACCTCAGGCGCGTATTATATCGCAATGGCGGCGGATCAGGTGATTGCGCATCCGACTTCTGTGATTGGCAGCATCGGGGTAATTATGATACATGTCAATTTTGAAGGACTGATGGAAAAAGTCGGTGTTTCCGCCGAGGCGATCAAATCCGGACCACTCAAGGATATGGGTTCTCCCGTAAAACCGCTTTCTTCCGAATCGCGGAGTGTGATCCAAGGCGTGATTGACAATATGTATGAGCGTTTTTTGACGGTGATCGTTGAAAACCGTAAAAATTTAAGTGCGGATCAGATTCGGAAATTGGCGGACGGCCGCGTTTACACGGCATCACAAGCTTTGGAGTCGGGCTTAGTGGACCAAATCGGCTATTTGCAAGAGGCGATTCAAGTGGCGCAATCCAAAGCCGGCATTTCCGAAGCGAAGGTGATTCTTTATCATCGGGGTGAAGGAACTAAAAATAATATCTATTCCCAGGTGTTGCAGCAGAAAACCCCGTTTTCCTCCTGGGGAATCAATCCGAAGCAACTCTTGCCCAAACAGCTCTTGCAAGGCGGATCACCTCAATTTCTCTACCTCTGGATGCCTTGAAATAAGACGATAAGGACAAAAGGTGCCAAAAAGAACGGATATTCGGAAAATTTTAATTATCGGGCCGGGCCCCATTGTGATCGGACAAGCCTGTGAGTTTGACTACTCCGGTACTCAGGCTTGTAAGGCCTTGCGTGAGGAAGGATACCAAATCGTCTTGGTCAACAGCAATCCTGCCACAATTATGACCGATCCCGATATTGCCGACAGCACTTACATTGAGCCGATTACGGTCGATTCAATCAGAAAAATTATTGAACGGGAGCGACCGGATGCGCTTCTTCCGACGATGGGCGGCCAAACGGCCTTAAACATGGCGCTTGCCCTGGCGGATGCGGGTATTCTTAAAAACTATGATGTCGAGTTAATCGGGGCAAATTATGAATCGATTAAACGTGCGGAAGACCGGGAGTCTTTTAAGCGGGTGATCGAAGCTGCGGGTCTGCGTTATACGGAAAGCGCCATCGCAACCAATTTGAGTGAAGCAAAAGAAATTTTAAATAAAGTCGGTTTTCCGACGATCATTCGGCCTTCTTTTACCTTAGGGGGCACGGGAGGCGGGATTGCGTACAACATCGAAGAATTTGAAAACAAGGTGGAAGGGGCCCTCTCCTGCAGTCCCGTTCACGAAGTATTGATCGAGCAATCCGTTATCGGCTGGAAAGAATTTGAATTGGAGTTGATGCGTGACAAAAAAGACAATGTCGTGGTGATTTGCTCCATCGAAAACCTCGATCCGATGGGTGTACACACCGGAGATTCGATTACCGTTGCACCCGTGCAAACCCTGACGGACAAAGAATATCAGGCCATGCGGGACGCGGCGATTAAAATCATCCGGGGCGTCGGGGTGGATACGGGCGGATCGAATATCCAGTTTTCGCAGAATCCTGAAAATGGAGACCTTTGTGTTATTGAAATGAATCCGCGTGTTTCACGCAGTTCCGCCTTAGCTTCAAAAGCCACGGGTTTTCCCATTGCCAAGATTGCGGCGAAACTTTCGGTGGGACTGACTTTAGATGAAATTCAAAACGATATTACTTCAGTCACACCTGCTTCTTTTGAACCGACGCTCGATTATGTCGTTGTTAAAATCCCGCGTTTTGCTTTTGAAAAATTCCCGCATATTGATCGCACACTTTCTCTGCAAATGAAGTCGGTCGGGGAGGTCATGGCGATCGGACGTAATTTTAAGGAAGCCTTGTTGAAGGCCTACCGTTCGCTAGAGGTGAATCGTCAGGGCATTGAATCTGTTTACACCGCCGATGATTTGGGTGAGTTGAAAAAAAAGCTGGCCATCCCGACCTTTAATCAATTGTCTCAGGTTTTTGATACCATGCGTCTGGGGGTTTCGATTGAGGAAATCCACCAAATTACCCAAATCGACCCCTGGTTTTTGAATCAATTCAAAGAAATACTTGAAATTGAGACACGACTTAAAAATGAGGGTCTTGACCCGAAATTGCTTCGGATTGCAAAACATTCGGGTTTTTCCGATCGTCAAGTCGGCAAAATTACGGGAAGGCCTGAAGAAGAAGTCACCACATGGCGAAAAAAAGAAGGATTAAAACCGGTCTTTAAGCGAGTCGATACCTGTGCCGCAGAGTTTGAGGCCCACACGCCTTATCTTTATTCCACTTATGAAACGGAATGTGATGCCGAGCCCACGAATCAAAACAAGGTCATTATTTTAGGCAGCGGGCCCAATCGCATCGGGCAAGGCATTGAATTTGATTATTGCTGTGTACATGCGGTATTGGCCTTGAAAGAGATGGCGTATGAAAGCATCATGGTCAACTGCAACCCTGAAACGGTGAGTACGGATTACGATACTTCCGACCGGCTTTATTTCGAACCGCTGACTTTTGAAGATGTCATGCATATCATTGAATTGGAAAAGCCGATGGGCGTTGTTGTGCAATTTGGCGGACAAACTCCCTTAAAGCTTGCCAATGCGTTGTTGGAAAAAGGGGTGCATATTTTGGGCACTTCGCCGGATGCGATTGATCGCGCAGAAGACCGTGAACGCTTCAAGGCTTTAATCGACAAACTGGGTTTCAAACAGCCGAATAACGGACTCGTGCGATCTGCCCGTGAAGCCGAGGATGTCGCGGAGGTGATTGGTTATCCGGTGCTCGTTCGGCCTTCCTATGTTTTGGGCGGTCGCGCGATGGAGATTATTTACGACCAAAGCAGTCTTTTAAAATATATGGAACATGCCTTGAACGCCTCTCCCGATCATCCCATTTTGATTGACCAATATTTAGAAGACGCTGTTGAAATTGATGTGGATGCGGTTTCAGACGGCGAAGAGGTATTTGTCGCAGGCATCATGGAACATATAGAGGAAGCCGGTGTGCATTCGGGCGATTCGGCCTGTGCCCTGCCGCCTTTTTCATTGGATGGATCGGCCTTGGACACCATCCGAATGCAGACGGTTGCTTTAGCGAAAGAATTGAAGGTCGTGGGTTTAATCAATATTCAATTTGCAGTCAAAGCGGGTGAAATTTACATTCTGGAAGTAAATCCGCGCGGCTCCCGCACGGTTCCTTTTGTCAGCAAAACCATCGGACAACCGCTTGCCAAAATCGCAATGAAAGCGATACTCGGAAAAACACTGAAGGCACAAGACGTTTACGAAAAACCGCTTCATCATATTGCGATTAAAGAGGCGGTTTTTCCCTTTAAGCGATTTAAGACGGATTCGGTTTTAGGTCCCGAAATGAAATCGACCGGAGAAGTAATGGGCATCGATTCGGATTTCGGCGGTGCGTTTGCCAAGGCCGAAATCTCAGCTGAAAACGGGTTGCCGACAAGAGGCCGGGTTTTTGCCAGTGTCAAAGACCGCGACAAGGCGGCTTTGGGTGCCATTGCAAAGCGACTGTCTGAAATAGGCTTCGATCTTGTTGCAACAGCGGGAACCGCAGATTTTCTAAATCGTTTAGGCATGCAAGTGGCCACGGTAAAAAAAGTACAGGAAGGGCGACCGAATATCGTCGATGCGGTAAAAAATAAAGAGATTCAATTAGTGATCAATACAGTAGGGGACAAGCTCGCGGAGGCCGATTCGCGGGAAATCCGGCAAATTGTGCTTCAAGACAGCATCCCGTATTTTACAACCATTGCCGGTGCCAAGGCCGCCGTCCGCGGAATTGAAGCCTTATTGAAAGGGAGCATCCAAACCTTGCCCTTACAGCAATACCACGTTTAGATCCCCATCTTTTTTCTATGGCCATCTTGCTCGTGATCTATATTTAGGAGGCATCAGTGAAGATACCGATGACAAAAAAAGGATATGATCAGCTCAAAGCCGAGTTGGAACGGCTTAAAAAAATTGAACGACCAAAAAATATTGCCGATATCGCGGAAGCACGCGCGCACGGCGACCTCTCCGAAAATGCGGAATACAGTGCGGCAAAAGAAAGACAGGGATTTATCGAAGGTCGTATTCAGGAAATCGGGGCAAAATTAGCCGAAGCCAACGTTATTCACACGGATAACCTTTCGACTGAAAAAGTTGTTTTTGGGGCGACGGTTGAAGTCATCGACATTGATACGGATGATAGAAAGCAGTTTCGCATTGTCGGCATTGATGAAGCGGACATGAAAAACGGTACGATTTCCGTGCATTCTCCCGTTGCAAAAGCCTTAATCGGCCGGGAAGTGGGTGAATTTGTCGAAGTTAAAACACATGCAAAAACAATCGAGTACGAAGTCGTCCGGATTTTTTTTGAGGACTGATCCGGGCATGCCCCTGCCCAAACCTCCCCTCATTACCCTGACCACTGATTTTGCTTTGAATGATTATTTTGTGGGGGCGCTTAAAGGCGTTTTGCTGCGTCACGTGCCGGAAGCGCGGCTGATCGATATCACACATCTCATTCCAAGACATGATGTAATCAGCGGTGCTTTTGTCCTTCATGAAATTTCGGGCTACTATCCAAAGGGAAGCATTCATCTTGCGGTTGTTGATCCGGGCGTGGGCACGGAACGACGTAAGCTGATCGCAAAGTACGCCGCACAATTTTTCGTAGCGCCGGACAATGGCCTGCTTTCCTATCTTTTAAACAGCAATGAATGCGAGCTTTTTGAGGTGAAAAAAAGTGAATTTTTGCAATTTCCCCAAAGCCCCACTTTTGCCGGTCGGGATCATTTTGCCCCGATTGCAGCCGCTTTGGCCCGGGGGGTTTCTCCTGAAAATTTGGGCCGTCAGATTGCTGATGCGTATCGCATCGAGGCCCTTTTTTGCAGAAAAGAAGCCGGGGCCATTGAAGGTAAGATTGTCTATTTTGATCATTTCGGGAATGCTGTCACCAATGTGACGCAAAGCATTTTAATGGATAAATTAGAAAATGCGAAGCTTTTTAGCGCAACTTTGAAGGGCAGAACCCTGAGCGGACTCAAAAAAAACTACGCTGCAGGACAAGCGGAGCAAGTCGGACTTCTAATCAACAGTTCCGGTTTTTTGGAGATATTCGCTTTTTATCGCAGTGCGAAAGAAATATTAAACTTAAACTTAATGGATGACATTATAATACATTAATAAAAAAGGATTATTTTATATGCAGTTGCTGTTTATTTTTGTTGCCGTTGTTTTGATCATCATTATTATTGCGCGGTTGGCCTCAAAAACCCGTCCTGAAAATGAGCGCTTGCCTGCTTCAAAATCCGACGGGCTTTATACGGTGAACAAGATAGAACAGAAGAAGAACGACCATGTGATTGAGGCCTTGATGAATCTCTTGGTGAAAAAAGGACTGGTGACAGAAGAAGAAATCGTGCAAGAGCTTGAGTCAATGATGAAGGAGGAAAAAGCGGAGAAAGCTCAGCCGAAAGACGCCGGATAAGGTGTTTATTTCCAAAAAGCGATGTAATCCGGGATATTTTCTTTTGCACAAAGAAAGGTCACTTCATCACCTACCTCAATGGGAACCTTTCCATCCGCCAGAACAATTTTATTTTGTTTTCTGATAAAAAAGATCATCATCTGAGGGGGTGGCGCCAATTCCTGAATTGTCTTGCCAATGCCGGAATAACCGTTCAAAATCACAACATTCTGAATCACAAAATCGGATCGGATCAAAAGTCGCTCAAAATCATGCAAGGCTTCATGAGGCGATACAATGCCTTCATTGGCTTCCAATTGTTTTTTCGCGGTTAAAATCCGATCGACCAAAGTATGCACCTCCGGCTTTTCATAAACCTCGCTGAGCTTGAGTGCGGATTCCGCGTAAATTTTTTCCCCTAAAAGGGCTTGCTGGCTCTGAATTTTTCTTTCCAAGGCAGCCGTGTCCAAATTCAACTTTACTTTTTGAACATGTTGATTCACATGATCCGCAACGGTAATCACGGTTTCCTGAATCCCGGTCAAAATCAATGAAAAGTCGCGCTGGATGCGTTTCCAGGTTTCTATCATATTAAGGTCTGATAAGATATATTATGTAAACTATTTTTGCTCAAGTTTGAATTTTTCTCCATTCCCCGATTCAAGTTCATAGGACCAGTTTTTTAAATGGGCAATCATTTCTTTTTTATTTCCGAAAAATCCTTCTTTAACGAGCGCATCAAGTCCGTCAGGATACCGATTATGTTTCAAATAGTAAAGATCGAGCGCAAAGCGGATAAAATAGCGTTCGTTTTTGGCCGAAAGCGCCTTCACGGCTTCAAGTGAACGCGCAGCACGCAGCGAAGTCATTTTCAAGGAAGGCATCGAAAGCACAAAAAGAGCAACGGCCAGGATGGAAACCAAGCTTCCGATGCCGTATTTGACCATTTTTTCTTTTGAAATGCGCGGCGTATTTTCCCGAAGGTCAATATCAGCTCTTTCTTCTTCGTTTTTCTCACGGATTTTTTTTTCAGAGAGCAGATCAACCAAGGCTTGATAGATTGCAAAAGCGCCCAGATGGGCCTTGTCGATTATATCCTGAACGCTTTGCTCCCCGTCAATTTGAAGCAAGAGCCAAGCGGTGTTTTCATCTTCACCCTCCTCTTCCTCATCTCCCAAGCCACCGAAAAAATCTTCTGCGGATTCAACTTTATTCTTTGTTGTTTCCGCCTCCGGGACGGATTCCGGAACAATCACTGTTTTTTCAAAAACGGATTTTCTCGAGGACACTTTTTTTAATAACATGGGCCATTCATCGATTTGACGAACAGCCTCCATCAAAACAAATTGCGTATCCAGGGCTTGCACGAGACTCGGATTAAAGGAAATATCTTTTTGTTCAAAGGCATACTCCCCTGTCTGCCAGTCAAAAATTTTAAAGATCGTCTCTTCGGTAAAAAGACGCGTTAAGCGTTTTAATTCTGTTGCCGGAAGAAATTCCAAATCAACAAGCACACTTTCCAGGGATTTTTTTGTATTCTCCTGCCTGTAACGCGCGATCACCACTTGATCTTCGGTCAAAATACCGGCTTTGAGCAGTTTCTTTCCGAGTTGCTCTTCGGCCTTGCCTTCGTAAGCCTTGATAATTTTTCCTCCTTTAAAACAAATGGAGATGCTCGTTGTACCTTTTTCCAGAAGCAGGATGCCTTCTTTTTTCTGATGAAAGATGAGTTGAAAGATTTCCGGCAATCCGAATTCTTTAATCGAACCTTTTAAAGCCATTGTTTTGCACTCCTTTTTAAAAACAAATCAAGAAATGCAATGAAATAAACAAAGAAAAGGCCGACCTTCGGCACAAATGATCCTGTTTGATGGAGGTACCATTCGGTGGGGGGCACCAGGCTTTCGCCCAAAAACAGTGTAAAAACGGCAAGAAAAAAAAGAACTAAGAGGCAGCACCCTGTCTTGGTTTTGTTGATGGCCAGGTGCCCGCCCCCCGGCAGTAAAAAGAGCGGATATAATCGGGAGGGGATTTTTTTGACGGCATTTTCAACAATCGCAAAATCACTTTTCCTTCTTACAGTCATAAAACGCATTTCACAGCTACGGCAGACTTGATAACTAAAAAGTCGTCTGCTGCAGTGTGCACAGATGGCTTTTTTACAAAAAGCACATTGCCTTCCGCTAAAAAACTTCCCATACAAAACCCCGGACAGGCTTAATAAAATAATCCAAAATATGCTGAGCAGCGGCGCCTTGCCCAATGAAATTTCTCCAAGCATACCTTGCCAAATCCGCTCGTCAAATCCGACTTCTCCACCCGTTTCGTTGAGCAGGCGCTTCCAGAGATCGCTTTTTGTAAAACGTTCTTCAATAACAGGATAGTCGGGATAACGCTCTGACTTCATCGCGTAATCTTCCGTGGTTTGTGCGCTGATTTTACCGGCCTTTTCAAAAATAGCGTCTCCTTTTTCAAAAAGAAGCATCTCACGATAGGTCTGACTCAAATTATAATATGCGGAAACAAGCTTGGGGGAAGCCTTGATGGCTTCTTGATAATAAAGAACGGCTTGATCGTAATTCTTTGAATAATAAGAGAGGTTTCCAAGATTGTTGAGGATTTTAGGTGACTTTGGCTGTGTTTCCAGGGCCTTTTGATAATAGCCTTCCGCCCGTTTGTAATTTCCGCGCTGAGCTTCATAAGACGCACGGATAAACCACCCTTCCCAACCGGACTGTTTTAATTCGATCGGGGGCGGGGTCCAAAGAAAATCGGCATGATGATTCCGGGACATCTCATTAAGCAGGAGTGAGCCGTTTGCGGTAAACAAGGTTAACAAAAATGGAAGCAGCCACGTGCTTGTGCCGAGGCTGAGGATAAACGTCAAAACAAGGCCTTTTTCGCGTTTGCTGTAAAATCCCCAAAACAACATAAAGGCAAATAACAAGAACCAAAGCATCGGAACTCCCATGAGCAGGGGCGAAAAAAAGAGGACGGCAAAGAGCAATCCGGACGGGATGACAGGAAGGTAGCCTCGTGAAAATTCCGAGATTTGATGGGCCCAAACCGGCGCGTATGAAAAAAGAGAATAGAGCACAAAGGTCAGCATGGTGAAAAAGACGGCAAGCAAGAGAAGTAATAAAACAGGGCTTAAAATGGGAATCATAAATAAAAAATCACCAAAAACGAGACGGAGCCCCGTCATATAATGTGCCAAAATATCAATGACATTAAACGGATTGTTCTGCCAGAGGGCTCTTGCCATGAAAAAGGAAGGGATGGGAGAAAGCGGTGAAACAGTTGAAGCCATTTGCCCAAGCTTGATGGCTTCATCCGCTTTGCCTGTATTGAGTGCGGCTTCGGCTTCCAATAGCAGGTAACTCGCAATGCGGTCAGAGCGTTCAATGCCTTGCTCGACAATCACATCATCCAGATGACCGGTGTCCAGTAGTTTTTCTATTGAGGGAATCTTAGGTTTTAAACGGCGTTTTTTGGGTGATGTTACTTTTTGCGGGACCGGTAGCGGTGTCGGCACCGTCGGCTTGATATTTAAGGGCGCCGCATTGATTTCTTCTCGTTCAGATTCGGAAGCCGACGGTGCCGTGAAGGGTTCTTGAGCTTGAAGCTTGCCTGCCTCAATATTGAGTTGTTGCAATTTTGAGGATTCTATCGCGAAATCTTCGATGTATGATTCTGTCGTTTTTTCAATTTTTTGCTGTAAAAAAGGTGAAATGAGCGGCGTTTCTTCTGCTTCTTCCGAAGCCGTTTTCTCCAGGTTCAGTATGAAATCATCAGAAAAACTGCTTTGAAGGGAGCCCGAAGAAAGCCTGGAGGATGCTTCAGACGATACTTCAAATGCAGGTTCGGGCTCGGAAAAGGCTTTCGGGGAATTGCCCGGAAAGGTTTTATTTACGGACTCAGGTTCTGATTCAACGGCACCTGCTTTCCCTAAAAGTCCAAGGGAAAATACGGCCGAGAGCAGGAAGAGGCCCGTGCAGCGAACAACGGAAAAACCCTGCTTCCGCCATGCAGGCGGATCTAAACCTTTCCTTCTGTTCCCCGAATGAGTCTGCGGATATTTTCCAAATGGCGAAAATAAACCAGAAGGCTTACAAAACCCGTGAAGAGGAGAAAATCTGTACCTAAGTCTAAAAAAAACGCAAGCAGGGGTAAAGCGCCGAACGCGGTTAAGGCACCGACTGAAGAATATTTTCCAAAAAATACCCCACCTCCCCATAACAATAATCCAATCAAGGCCACATGAGGAGTCAGGATGAGGATGATTCCGAAACTGGTCGCAACCCCTTTTCCTCCCTTGAACTTTAAAAAGATTGAGAAGACATGTCCCAGTATGGCTGCGAGTGCGACCAGAAGGACGCTTCTTTCATCAAACGCCATTTGCCGCGCAGCGATAATAAGAGGAAGCCCTTTAAGCAGGTCGCAGAGTAATGTAATGCCGGCTGCTTTTTTCCCGACCACCCGCAAGACATTTGTCGCTCCAATATTCCCGCTTCCCTGTTTTCTAGGGTCGGCCCCCTGAAACATTTTGGAGACGATTAAACCGAAAGGAAGCGACCCGATCAGATAGTTTGCAAAAATCATTCCGACTTTAAGGATAGCAGGGACTCTCTTTCTTTGGATGCCTTATGGCATTGCATTGGCGAATGAAATTAAAAAACGGGGGCAAAGGGTTTCAATTTGAAGCTTGTTTTCAAGACGGACCCATAAATCCAAATGGATTGCACAATGAACTAAAAAGGTTTTATTAACAATATGTTAAGTGAATAAATCTACTTTTCATCTTGATCAAATCCGGCGCGATTATTTTACATCCATCAACTTAAGGCTCCGGCCAAATTTGAAAAAATACTGACAAGCGGAAAAGATGGCCAAAGCCGTGGAGAGCAGCAGCAGGAACATCGCCATTTGATGGTAAAGCGGGTTTTCAAAATCAATCGTCAAAATAATGACTGAGACCGTCTGAAAAAACATCTTTATTTTCCCCGTCGTTTCGGCGGCAATGACGATGCCTTCCGATGATGCGATCGCGCGAAAACCGGTCATTGTAAATTCTCTTCCAATGATAATGATTGCCAGCCAGGCGGGAACGCGCCCGATGCCGACTAAGAGAATCAAAGCCGATAAAATCAGGAGCTTGTCTGCGATCGGGTCTAAAAATTTCCCAAATTGCGTCACTTCCGAGCGCATCCTTGCCAAATAGCCGTCAAGAAAATCAGTGAGAGAAGCAATTGAAAAGATGGCCGACGCAATCACCGACGCATCAAAAGACTGCTGGTAAAAAAACAGGATATAAAACGGGATTAAGACAACCCTGAAAATGGTTAAGATATTGGGCAGGTTCATTTCTTGCTTTCGTCCCTTAAGATTTTTCCGGCGCCGGAATTTCTTCCGGTTTCGTTCGCCAGCGGCGGTGCATCCAAACCCATTGCTCAGGATATTGCTTGACATGCTCTTCAATCCGGGCGGTAAACATCGCGGTATTCTTTTCGATGTCCTGTTCTTTATTTCCATTTTTATAGAGGTGCATGGGTTTTTCGATGGTGATGCGATGCCGATCCCCCGGAAGACGCGTCACAAAGCACATCATGGTTGCCGCACCGCTGCGCAAAGCCAGTTGCGCCGCCCCTGCCGGCGTGTGTGCCTTTTTATTAAAAAAGTTTACAAAAACCCCATCAACCCGGGTATCTTGATCAATTAAAAGGCCGAGAATTTCCTTCTTTTTCAAGACAGACAGAATTTTTCTTGATGAAGAAGGGCTGCCCCGGCTAATCGTCTCAACATTAAAATCGGCACGCAAACGAATAATCAGTTCATCAATCCGGGGATCATAAAGCGGTGCGGCGATGACGTGAAGACGATAGCCGCGCATTGAAAGCGCCGCAGCCATGAGTTCCCAATTCCCGATATGCCCGGTGATTAAAATGCCCCCTTGTCCCGATTCGGTTGCGGCTTTTAAATATTCCTCCCCTTCCAGCGAAACAAGGGTTTCAAGCTGTTCTTTTTTCAGGCTGTGCAGATTTAGGATCTCAATCAGCCCCTTTCCCAGGTTTGAGAAGTTTTTTCTGGCGATGCGCTGCAAGGCCTGCTCAGATTTTTCGTTTCCGAAGGCCACTTTCAATCCCTCATACGAGCGCCTTCGTTCACGCTTTAGCAGGTAAAAAGCGATAAGACCCAATAAGCCGCCAAAATGCACTCCCAAACGCCAAGGCAGCAAACGGATCAAAAATCCAAGCCCCTTTAAGAGTACTAATAAAAAATTTCGAACGAAACGTTTAGACCACGTCATTGTTTATCTATGCGGGCAAAAATATTATAAAGCGCCTTTTTTTAAGAGGTCATGCATGTGAACAATCCCCTCCACATTCCCTGCCCGATCCACTGCAATGAGGGCCGTAATCGCACTGTCCTCCATTATCCGGACCGCTTCTGCCGCCAATGCGTCTTTTTTGATTGTTTTTGGGTTTGGACTCATTGCCGTATGAGCCGGAAGTGAAAAAAGATTTGTTGATTCTTGACTTACCGTTTTGAAAAGCCGCCGTAAATCGCCGTCTGTAATGACACCGATTAATGTATTCTTTTCATCCCGTACCGTTGTCATCCCTAATTTTTTGGCCGTCATTTCAAGCACAACTTCATTCATGGGTGTGTTTTCAAAGACCTTCGGAATACGCGTGCCCGTATGCATGAGATCCTCGACTTTCAATAAGAGGTTGCGGCCCAAGGCCCCCCCCGGATGAAAAGAAGCAAAATCCTCCTTTCGAAAGCCGCGTTTTTCAAGCAATGCAATCGCCAGCGCATCCCCCATGGCCAGCGCAGCCGTTGTGCTTGCCGTGGGCGCCAAGCCGAGGGAACAGGCCTCTTCATCCACGGAAACATCCAAAACCACGTCACTGCGTAAGGCCAGCGCGGACTTCACTTCTCCCGTGAGTGTGATAAGTTTCAAATCGAGGCGTTTTAAAGAAGGTAAGATCCGCAGAATCTCTTCCGTTTCTCCACTGTTTGAAATCATGACCGCAAGATCGTCTTTTGAAATCATGCCCAGATCGCCGTGAATGGCCTCCGAAGGGTGCATGAAAAAAGCAGGCGTACCGGTACTGGCAAACGTCGCACTCATTTTTTTTCCGATCAATCCGGATTTTCCCATGCCGATGACGACGACATGCCCTTTGCAGGCAAAGCAAAGATTGACCGCATCAATAAAACGGTGATCAAGGCGTTTGATGAGTCCTGAAATGGCTTCGGATTCGATACGAAGGACACGAATACCTTCTTCTAAAATTTTTTTTGACATTGATTTTTTAAGAATGGAAAGGCGGTTTTTTTGATTTTAACGCAAGGGGTAAAGCGGCAGCCTGCGCCGCGCGAATAAATCCTTCAAATAAAGGATGGGGTGATTGCGGACGGGATTTGAACTCCGGATGAAATTGCACGCCGATAAACCAGGGATGTTCGGAGATTTCCACAATCTCAGCCAATTCGCCATCCGGAGAAAGCCCGGAAAAGCTCAGTCCTGCGTCTTGCAGTTGTGCCCGATACGTATTATTGACTTCGTAACGATGTCGGTGACGTTCGGAAATGTCCAAGAGTTGATAGATTGCATAGGCGGCGGTTTCTTTATCCAATCGACAGGGATAAGCGCCGAGACGCATCGTTGCCCCTTTATCGCTCAGATGACGTTGACCCGGCATTAAGTCGATAACGGGTTGAGGTGTTTCGGGATTAAATTCGGCGCTGTTTGCCTCGGTCAGTTTCGCGACATTTCGCGCAAATTCGATGACCGCGCACTGCATGCCGAGACAAATGCCGAAAAACGGAACCTTGTTTTCCCGCGCATAACGAATGGCTGAAATTTTCCCCTCAATGCCGCGCTTTCCAAAACCGCTGGCCACCAAGATGCCGTCACATTCCGACAAAAGGGCGTCAACCCCCTCTTCCTCAATCTGTTCGCTCTTAATCCAGATAACCTTGACTTTTGTTTTGTTCGCAATGCCCCCGTGAATCAATGCCTCAAAGAGGCTTTTATAGGAATCCTTCAAATCAACATATTTGCCGATGAGGGCGATCTTGACTTCTCCGTCCGGTGCTTGAATGATCCGGACAATATTCTTCCATTTTTCCAGCTTGGGCGGCGGGGTTTCAATACCGAGTTTTTTGATGAGAATCTCGTCCAATTTTTCTTCGTGGAAAACAAGCGGTAACTCATAAATCGTCTCCACATCCTTGGCCGTGACGACGGCTTCCTGCTCGACACTGCAAAAAAGCGCAATTTTGCGCTTTAGATCCATTGAGATAAAACGATCCGTACGGCAAAGCAGGATATCCGGCTGAATCCCGATTTCCCGCATTTTATTCACACTGTGCTGTGTGGGTTTGGTTTTCAATTCGTCCGCCGCTTTGATGTATGGAATCAGGGTCAGATGCAGATAAAGCACATGTTCTCGGCCGATATCGAATGGGAATTGCCGGATGGCTTCTAAGAAAGGCAGGCTTTCGATATCACCGACCGTCCCTCCAATTTCCACAATGACCACATCAAAATTTTTACCTGTATTTGCATCCGAAACACTTAAAATAGACCGCTTGATTTCATCCGTGATGTGCGGGACCACCTGCACCGTGCCACCGAGATAGTCCCCGCGTCGCTCTTTTGTAATGACATTGTAATAAATTTCCCCGGTGGTGAAGTTGTTCTTTTTGCCCATAGTGGTTGTGCTGTAGCGTTCGTAATGCCCCAAATCCAGGTCCGTTTCAGCTCCGTCATCCGTGACAAAAACTTCGCCGTGTTGATAGGGATTCATCGTGCCGGGGTCGACATTAATGTAGGGATCGAGTTTGATGAAGGTAATCGAAAGGCCGCGCGACTCAAGCAAACTGCCGATGGCCGCAGCTGAAAGGCCTTTCCCCAGGGATGAGATAACGCCGCCGGTCACGAAAATATATTTCGTTTCTTTTGTCATGCCTTATGTCTCCGCAATACCTTCAATTGCTCGTAAATGCTCATGGGTTTTTCCGGGTTGATCTTGTTTTGAATCCGACCGAATTTTATCAGAGGGTGCGTGTAGCTGAACGCATCTATTTATACCCGCTATTTCGAGTCTCGACAAGGCTTTTTCTATTTTTAAACGTGATTTTACAATGTTTTTTAAAAGTAAGCGAGGAGAAAAACACGCTTGGGCAAAAAACGGGAAACGTGCGGATTTCGCCTGCTATTTTCGGGAAGCCGGAAACAAGGCTTGTGCTTTTTCCAAATCTGCTGCCGTATCGACCGAAAGGCTTCGGTAATCATCAACTTGTGTCACGCGCAGTCGAATGCCGTGCTCCAGGGCGCGAAGCTGCTCCAGCTTTTCTGTTGTTTCAAGCGGACTTTTTGATAAAACGGCAAGACGTAAAACCGTTTCACGTGTGTAAATATAAACACCGATTTGAACCAGCGCGCGCCGGGGACGTGTCCCGGCCTGTGTCACCGGGATGCAGTTTCGGGAAAAATAGAGGGCATTGCCTGAAAGATCCGTCACGACCTTGGCAGTTGTGGCCGATGCCAAGGTATGCGAATCACTGACCCAGTGAGCCAGGGTGCCCATTTCTCGTTGATCTGTGGCGAGAAACCCTTCGACCAGGGCATCCACATGGGCTGCATTGAGTAAAACTTCATCTCCCTGAATATTGACAAAAATATCGCCCGTTTCCGTTTTGCGCGCATAATCCGCGATGCGCTCCGTGCCGTTCGCACAGGCGGGATCGGTCATCACGACCCCCCCACCCGCTTCATCCACGACCGCGTAGATGCGTTCATCGTCGGTCAACACAACGACTTCATCAAGTCTTTTCGCCCCTTTCGCGCGTTCCAGCACATGCAAGACCATCGGCTTGTTGCCGATGCGGCAGAGCGGTTTGCCGGGCAGGCGTGTCGAAGCATAGCGGCTGGGGATGCA
>JALUVJ010000111.1 GCA_027020665.1 Nitrospira sp. | reverse complement strand
CAGGACCTCTGTAGGTTTGGGCTCATAACCCGGACTGTAATAATACCTCGAGGGATCGCTGTACTCTTTGACCCCGGCCTCAAAGGTCATCTGAGATTTGTGGTTCGATTTATTACCCATAAAAAACTCCTTTTCTTTGAAGTGAACCGACCCGCATTGATTTGTGTCTCTCTTTATGCCAAACTCATGCCAAATGTTACCGCCACAAAACAAGATAGTTTTATCTTATTGATTTTAATTTAGTTAAATCACTATTGAAATTTTCTTATCTACGCCCCGATTGTGACATCGATGTCACAATAAAAATCTAAATATTAATTAATTTAATGACTTCTATAAATCAATGAACTTTCATAATTGATGAAATTACAGCCAATTAACAGCAGAATTCGGTGGGGTTCAAGGTGTGTCACGAAGGTTACATTTTCTGTGTCATTGATGTCACAATAGATGGGGATCGGCGTGTTCGCCCCCATAGCATAAGCTTATTCCCCCTTCCATTGGCTCTCGTGCCGGCGAAATTGAGAAAGGCGAATATTGTGCTTCACCATCAGACGGTGGAAGGTACGGCGGGAAATGCCGGCTATTTTTGCCGCCCGCGAAATATTCCCCTCGGTTTCCCTTAGATATTTCTGAATGGCTTCACACTCAATTTGATTCAGCATTTTCTCTTTGTACTGTTTCAGGCCGTCACGGTAGTGGTAACGGTCCAGCATGGGCTTATTGGAGGAATTTTGCAGCCCCAGCGGCAGATGCTCCACCCGGATTTCATCGGTGGTGGTCAAAACCAGCGCGCGCTCGATTACGTTTTCCAGCTCCCGGAGATTGCCCGGCCAGTGGTATTTCGAGAGCACTTCCATGGCTTCCGGTGCGATTCTGGTTACGCGCTTGTTTACTTTGGCCTGCGCAATTTTAAGAAAATGGTACGCCAGGATGGGAATATCTTCCAGCCGCTCCCGCAAGGGCGGCAGATGGATAGTGAAAGTGTTCAGACGATAAAACAGATCGGCGCGGAACTCCCCTTTCTCGATGGCTTCTTCCAGTTTTCTGTTGGTCGCTGCAATGATCCGTACTTTCACTTTCTTCGTCACGTTATCACCGATGGCACGAATTTCCCCGGACTGGAGAAAGCGCAGCAGCTTCGCTTGAATTTCCAGCGGCATATCTCCAATCTCGTCCAGAAAGAGAATGCCGTTATTAGCCAGTTCCAGCAGGCCAATGCGGTCCGAAATCGCTCCGGTAAAGGCGCCTTTTTTGTAGCCGAACAGCTCGCTCTCGATCAACGTGGGACTAAAGGCGGTGCAATTAACGGTAATAAGCGGGCGGTCGCGCCAGGGACTCTTTTTATGGATCAGCCGAGCCACGCCTTCCTTGCCGGTGCCGCTTTCGCCGCGAATCAGGACCGTGGTTGGGGTGGGAGCCACACGGGTAATCAGCGAAGCGATTTCCTGCATCTTGGGGTTGGTGCCGATGATAAATTCCTCCGGCTCGTATTTTTCCATCTCCCGTTTCATGATTTGAAACCGGTCTTCCAGCAGCTCTTTCTTTTTATATTCATCCAGCAGCAGCCAGATCAGCATGGCACTCATGCCGCCGATGAGTTCTGCCTTTTCTGGCTTTTCAAGTGACAGTTTTTTCTGCAGCTCGGCATCGCCGGTCACGTTGACAATTAAGTCGGGTGAAGTCTCACGGATAAAGGCGCGATAATCCCGGGCCACCGGAATATTCTTCTCCTGCGCCAGCCGCACACCCGGAGCCTCCGGGTTGATGTCCACCACCCCCACCACCTGAATCGAAGGGTGATTATCAAACATCCGCAGCAGCATGCTACCGGCTCGGCCGGCACCGATCAAAAGTACATTCAACGTAATGTGTCGGGTTTCAGCCATGGGATCATCATCCAAAATGTGGTTTCTGATCCAGCCTCGAACAGGTGAACCGTTTCATAGGCCGGTAAAAGTGATGAAACAATTGAAATTTTTGAAATTTTTCGGGAAATATACAACGAAAAACAATCTAATGAAACAGATAAATGAAAATATCAGGCACACCATCTGTCATGCCTGGAAAATAGAATGCCTTTTACTCCCGGGGCATTCAACGGGGTCTCGAAGTACAGGGGGCCGGGCATAGGGGAGTGCCAGGGCCCTG